>JAFNIQ010000031.1 GCA_017601395.1 Candidatus Brockarchaeota archaeon | reverse complement strand
GGTTTATAGGCCACAACCTTGCTATCCGTTTAAAAAATAATGGTTTTGAAGTAAGTGTTCTCGACTCCCTGGAGAGGTCAACCGGTTTAGCTGTTAAAAAGCTGAAAGAGGCCGGTGTTCCCGTGGTCAGGGCCGGGGTCACGAGCATGGATGATGTTAAGAATGCTTTAAGTGGTGTTGACGTTGTTGTTCACGCTGCGGCCTACACGGATGTTGCGGAGTCTATGGAGAACCCCGTGCTATACTTTGATAAGAATGTCCTGGGCACCGCTTCAGTCTTAGAGGCTTCTTTAAAAACAGGAGTCGGCTTATTCGTCTACCTGAGTTCAGCAGCAGTCTACGGGGATCCTGTTACGCTCCCTATTGACGAAAATCATCCTACCGAACCCTTGTCCCCATACGGGCTGAGCAAGCTCATGGGCGAAGATGCTGCCAGGCTTTTCTCAAGGTTCGGGCTTAAGTATGTTGTGCTTAGGCTCTTCAACGTTTACGGTCCTGGCCAGAACGCTGCCTACGCCGGCGTAATAACGAGGTTCGTAGAGAGGGCTCGCAAAGGGCTTCCGCCAGTGGTCTATGGCGACGGTGAGCAGACTAGGGATTTTATCCATGTGGAAGACGTTGCTGAGGCGGTTGAACTCGTAATTAATACTAGGCATGTTAATCAGGTTTTCAACATAGGCACAGGTAGACCAGTGAGGATAAGGGACCTTGCTGTTTTAATTATGAGACTCCAAGGGGTTAAGGGTGAGCCCGTTTATACTGCTAAAAGACAGGGAGACATAAAGCATAGTTATGCAGAAATTTCTAAGGCAAGGAGGCTGTTGGGTTTTGAGCCGAGAATAGGGTTGGAGGAGGGTTTGAAAAGGCTGATCCAGCAGGCCTGCTGAAAAACGTTGCTGCTTCTACCCGCGTTTAAGCGATGCCTCGATTCTTAAAGTTTTAAAAACGGGTTTGCTTGCGAAAAACACATGGGCTCGACGACCAGCCTCCTGTTCTGCTTAATACTGGTAGCCTGTTTAACACTGGCCTCCGTACCGGCCTACTCTGAGAAGACTGTTCAAGCAGGCCTGCAGATAATCGGCGGCGAGTCTGACTACGTGGTTTTCAACGATCTTATCGTTGTCGGTGGAAACGTCTACGTCGGCGGCTGCTCGGGAAGCTTTGAAAACCATGTTTGGACCGTTTGGAAGATTAGTGTTGACGGCAGGCTGGTTTCCTCGACAACAGGCGGGAAAGGCTATGTCATGAGCATTACTTCTGACGGCTTAAGGATATTTGTTGCGGGCGTATTGGAGCATGATACGCTTCCAAAGACAACGGGCTTCTTAGCAGCGTTTAACACCGACCTTGAAAAACTATGGGAGAAGGAGTGGGTAGGCTCATCTATCTTCAGCCATTTTAAAAGCATCGCTGCACAAGATGGCTTTATCTACGCTTCCGGAGAGGCTCAATACTTCGGCGAGAGGGCTACTGAAATAGTTCTTCACAAGTATGATGAGAAGGGTTCGCTCCTTTGGGAGAAAACTTTCACCGGGGTTGGAAACCAGCAGCCAGAGTCGATGGCTCTTCACGATGGGAAAATATGCATTGTAGGCGCAACTTCTCCATATGGTTCAAGCGGGAGCGTAGACGGGCTGCTACTGTTGACTGATGAGAACGGGAGCGAGGTTAATCGTATCAGCTGGGGAGGAGTGAAGCGCGACTTCTTCTCAGACGTCAAGGTGGGGGACGGAGTATACGTGTGCGGCTACACAGACTCCTACGGGGAGGGGGATCTAGATGGGTTGCTGCTCAAAATGGACGAGTCTGGGAGGGTTGTCTGGTGGAGGACGTTCGGAGGAGTTGGAGACGACTCTTTCCTCAGCCTCTGCATCGAAGGTGAGAGGATTCATGTGGTGGGCCACGTGACTACAAGCAGGGGGATGCTCCCCGTATACTTGCAATACGGATTTAATGGGAGGCTCCTCGGCAACTGGACTCTCGCCATAGACTTCCTATCATCCTGGACTGGGGTTTACCCTGCGGACGGCATGATTCACGCGGTGGGAAACAATATGAGAAGCCTGTTTCGAAACAGGGGCATCTACGCCCGCTACGTGACGAGCTACTTGTTGACGGTTAGCTTTCCAGACGATGGTTTCTGGGTTTCTCTGAACGGTGAGAATAAGACTGGCAGGAGCGTCGGCTTCGAAGCCATGGGTGTGGAGCATAGGCTTGAAGCAGCCCATTATAGGGTTGAGGGGGAAACAAGGCTGGTTTTCAGCACGTGGAGCGACGGCGTAGCCGATAATCCTCGGGTGATAAGGCTGAAGAGGGATACTTTTCTCGACGCCATCTACAGGGTTGAGCATCACGTAGCAGTGTCGAGCGAGGCTGGTGAAGTAACCGGGGAAGGATGGTATGTTGAAGGCTCGACTGCAACAGTATCCGTTGCGCCGATAATTATTCCTAAGGATTTTTTAACAAATCATGTTTTCGACGGATGGATTGAGAACGGTAAAAAGGTCTCCTCTTCCACTGTTTACTCGTTCACCGTAACGAGGCCTGTCCTCCTTATTGCAAGCTGGAGAACTGAGCTGAACCCTGTTACATTAAGCATCCTAATACTTCTGATAGTTCTGCTGGCTCTAGTAATGCTGCTAGTGTTTTTAACTAGGAAGAGAAGAATGCCTCTTCCGCCTCCACCACCCCCGGGCCAGGTTTGAGAAGCAGCTTTCCCCGGTCCTCGGCATATTCGAAAAACATGCAGGTTAGATTCTCACTCTATGCCTATTTTCGAAGTGGCTTTAACTAGAAGGAAAATCACGAAGGCTACGATTAGGAAGGTTATCAACGCCCCTGTGAAATGGCCTATTCTGAAGGGTCCAACCGCAACCTGCTCCCATGCGACGTCAGGCGTGGCGAGCTCGATTATCGGCATTATCAGATCGTTGACGAGCGCCTGTACCAGTGCTCCAAGATAAAGGCCGAGGATGAAGGCAACAGCCATCCCAAGAACCTTGTATTTAGATATGAATGCTTTAAACTCTGCGATTAACCCTTTTGGTGCAGGCGGTGCGGGTGGAGCCGGTTTAGGTTCTAAAAGCTGCCGAATCTTCCTCAATTCCTCTATTATTTCATCTTCTTTAGACGCCATTTTTACACGTTTACAAGCTTTAATCCTGGATAAAAGCTTTCCTAGGCGTGAAAAAATATTGAAACACTTAAAAACAGACGTATAATTACGGGTGGTAGATTGAAAATTGACCTGCATGTTCACACGGTCTACTCGGACGGAAGCGGGACAGTTAGAGAGGTTCTTCAGACTGCTAGAGCAAAGGGTTTAGACGGCTTAGCCATAACTGACCATGCTACTCTCGAAGGATATTTCAAAGCTAGGCAATACTCAGGTGGAATGCTTGTCCTACCTGGGTATGAGCTAAGCACGGATGCTGGCCACGTTTTAGTCATAGGGCTGGAACACCTGCCGTCGAAAAAAGGCTTCGTAAACTACGAGTGGCTTGTGAAATGGGCCAGGGGCGAAGGCGGGTTAACGATTCTAGCCCACCCTGCTTTAAACACGGGTAAACTGGTAAGATGGGTTAATTGTAAAACTGATGCAGTGGAGGTTCTAAACGCATCCTACCCGTTAAGCTTCTTCGTGAACAGGGGTTTGAAAATCTCCAGGATGCTCAGCGTCCCAACAGTCGGGGGAAGCGATGCTCATTTTCCCGGTGGCGTTGGAGACGCGTACACCGTTGTCGAGGAAGATGGATGGGGATTCGAAGATTTTTCAAGAGCCCTTAGGAATGGTAGGGTTGCTTTCAACGGCCGGCTGTCACCCCTAGCCTCCAGGCTGAGAATCGGGTTTAAATACTTGGCTTGGAGAACAGTATTCCCTAAGAATTTTTGAAAAACCCGTTAAACCTTTTCACCTGTCTTTCAAGATAGTCTTAATACTCCGCAAGCCTTTTTCAGCGGAGGGGTGCGATGAGGGGCTTCGCACTGGTTAACGGGCACATATGCGTTTCGTTCAAGCCCACTTTAAGAGTTGAAGCGGCTGTGATCGTTGAGAACAGGGTTGCATACGTGGGTAGTGAAGCCGGGGCTCTCAGCAGGTCTAGGACACTTGGCCTTGACAAGAAGGGGAAGACTGTTCTCCCAGGGTTCATAGATGCGCAAATGCATCTTGACTCTCTAGGCGTCTTTTTGAACACTCTTGACCTCAGGGGGGTTAGAAGCATAGGGGAGCTTAAGGCCGGGCTGAGAAACTATGCTGCGAAGCGTGCTGCGCATTGGATCTTGGGCGCGGCTGGGACCAGGAGACGCTGGGGGAGAAGCGTTACCCAACCAGGTGGGATATTGACGAGGCTGTGGACGACAGGCCTGTGGTTCTCAGCAGGGTGTGCGGCCATGTTGCAGTAGTTAACACCAGGGCTCTCGAGCTTACAGGGTTGATAGGTGGAAGAGTGCCCGGTGCTTTGAAGAATGAGGCTGGGGTTCCAACCGGGGTCGTCATGGGGAAGGCCTTGGAGAATGTCAGAAGCATGATTGAGGAGCAGACGACTCTCGAAGAGCGTAAAAAACTCCTGGTGGGCGCGCTTCTACACTCGGCTTCCCAGGGCATGCAGGTCGCTGTCCACGCGACAGGCGATAAGGCTATTGAGAACACTCTTAAAACCTTTGAAGCCGTGGCCGAGTGCTCAAGGAGACTAAGGCATAGGGTTGAACACGCTTCAGTCCTGAGGAGCGACCTGATAGAGATGATGAGGAGGCTGTGCGTAGTGGTAGTAGTCCAGCCGCACTTTTTAGTGACTGACTGGTGGGTGGTTAGCAGGGTGGGGGTTGAAAGAGCGGGGGCTCGTCTACCCTTTCAGGACTCTGGCCGGGAACGTTAAGCTCGGTTTAAGCACAGACGCGCCTGTGGAACCCTTAAACCCTTGGGAGACGGTTTACGCTGCGACAACAAGGGGTAAGTATGACGGGATACTTCTCTACCAGCATACTGCTGGCGAGTGTTTAACGCTGGAGGAGGTTCTTCACCTGTACACCGAGGGCTCCGCCTACGCGTTGCTGGAGGAGGGTGAGCTGGGCACTTTGAAAGAGGGTAGACTGGCTGACATGGTAATTGTCGACAAGGATCCTTTCAACGTCACCCCCGAAGAAATTGTAAAAACAAGGGTCCTTGCAACACTCGTTGACGGCCGCTGCATGTTTCTAGCCGGGGACTCTGAATTAGAAGGCTTTCAGGAAGAGCGATGAGCAGAGCCTTATAGCAATTTCTTTTAAAAAATAGCGGGAGCGCTGGCTCTAGAAAAAATTTTTTAAAAAACTGTTCGAAACCATTTAAAACTAAAGGTAAGGTTAAAAACTGCTTAAGCGTGTTTTAAAGTGAAGATGCCGATGAAGCTAGTCCAAGTGAAAATCTACAGGGGTGAAAGATACTATATTGCTGAATGCGTTGATATCCCCTTGTTCACCTATGGCAGGACTCTAGACGAGGTTGTTGAGAAGATGAGGGAGGCAGTTGCACCACGCTTGAAAAACGATGGTTTGAAGGAATGGGAGGTTCCCCCTGACTTCTCAATCCTGCTGAACCTTGAGGTTCCATCTCCAGCTGAAAAAAGGAACATGGAGCAAACTAGGTTCAGCTAGACTATTAGGAGGCCACGCTGTTTCAGCAGACTTTCGAGGAAGCCATTCGGGTTTTTAAAGCCTGCTGCATGCTAGCCCCGAGCGGAGAGCCTCATCCTTACTTCCTCAAGATCCTTAACCGTGTCTATAGACTTCCAGTATGCCTCAGCCTCAAAATATTTCCTTAGCAATCCTTCCTCAGCCAGCCTTGGGAAAACCAGCCTCTCAACATCACCCTCCCCGTACTCCAGAAACCTGTGTTTAAGCTTGGCGTCTATGAGATAGATTCCCGCGTTAATATAGTGTGGCAGCACGGGCTTCTCCTCGAAACCCGTTATCGTCTCCCCTGAGACCTGGACGATGCCGTAGGGAGACCTGAGGCTTGCTAGGGCTATGCTCACCGTCCCAGGCTTCCATTCAGCGATCATCCTGGAGAGATCTATGTCTGTGACGATGTCGCCGTTCATCACAAGGTACAGGTCTGACTCAACGCTTTTTAAGAGACTGTTGATAGCGTAGAGCGTCCCCCTAGGCTTATCCTCAACAATATAGTGGATTCTAACGTTTTTCCAGTTTTCCCCGTATCTCTTAACCAGCTTCTCATGCCGGTAGCCCGCCAGCAGGTAGATTTCAGAAATATTAGCATGCTTCATCTGCATTATCAGCCTGTCCAGGATCGTAAGGTTCCTACCTATCTCCAGCAGCGGCTTCGGAATATTGTCCGTCAGAGGCCTAAGCCTTTTTCCAAGGCCTCCGCAGAGCACTCCGCCCACGATCATTCTGAGCATTCGCGTAAACAGGATGGTTAAAAAACTTCCCTCAAGAACTTAAACCAGCGCAAGCCTGAGACGAGTGTGAAGGCGTGTGCAGTTTAACCTTTCAGAAGCGTGTTAAACATACGTTTATAAGGGTTCTGTCTTTAAAAAAATGCATGGTAGAAGGAAGACAGCATGCTTCAAGACAGGAATACTCCAGGATAATACTGCTTTCAGCAGGCGTGCGCCGGAAGGGTTTCCCCCCTGATCCCCGTTGACGAGCAGAGGGGCTGATGTTAAACCGGGCTGCGCCATTCCACCTGCGGCTTTAGAGAGGCTTAAGGGGCTGCTGGGTGAAAGATTCTCCACGGTGGATGCTGATCTCCTCTCCTACAGTCACGACTATTGGCCAATATCTCTACGATGGGTGCTTAAAGGAAGCTTCCCGTGGCTGCCCAGCGCCGTTGCCTGGCCGGAGAACAGTTTCGAGGTTCAGGAGATTGTTAAGATTGCTTACGGGAACAATGTTCCGGTTTACGCCTTCGGCGGAGGCTCAGGGGTTCTGGGTGGAGCCGTCCCGGAGAAAGGAGGAATAGTTGTAGACTTGAAGAGGATGCGTTCCATCCGGCTAAACGAGGAGGATATGGTTGCCGAGGCTGAGGCTGGGGTTAACGGGTACTACTTGGAGAAATACTTGAACAGCAAGGGGTATACTCTTGGCCACATTCCCCAGTCGCTGTATGTTTCAACCGTAGGCGGGTGGGTTGCCACCAAGGCCACTGGACAGTTCTCAACGAAGTACGGCGGCATAGAGGACATGGTGCTTGGGCTTGAGGCTGTTCTTCCATGGGGCAGCAATGTAATAATGAAGCCCCACCCTAGGACTTCAACCGGCCCGGATTTGAGAAGCCTCTTCATAGGCAGCGAGGGTGTTTTCGGAATAGTTACAAGAGCATGGCTTAAAACATGCCTCCTGCCTGAGGAAAGGATCCTTCTCTCATATGTTTCAGAAACCTTTCAAGACGCTCTTGAATCCGTGAGAAGGGTGCTGAGGAGGGGGGCTAGGCCTGCTGTGGTAAGGGTTTACGATGAGACTGAGACTAAAAGACACTTCTACATGTTTGAAGAAGCCTACGGAAGAGTGGTGACCGTGATTATTGTTGAGGGGGATTCTAAGATCGCCGGGGCTGAGCGCAGGATTGTCGAGGAAGAGTTCAGGGGCAGAATGCTTGGAGAGGAGCCTGTGAAACACTGGCTTGAAACAAGGTTCATGGTTAAAGAAGCCTCTGAGTTCACCCCCCTCGGAGTTGTTTTCGACACGATAGAGGTTTCAGTAAGCTGGAGCCGGGCGACAAGCCTCTACCGGCGTCTCGTTGAAGCCGTGCGCACTGTTAAGGGGACGCTTTTCGTATCCGCGCATGCTTCACACTTCTACCCGCAAGGGGTTTGCTTCTACTTCACCTTCGCCGGCGTGCCTAAGGGTGACCCGGAGAAATATTACAACGAGGTTTGGAGCGTTGCGATGAAGACTACTGTTGAAAACGGGGGGTCAATAAGCCATCACCATGGCGTGGGCAGGCAGAGGAGAAGCTGGCTTAAGGAGGAGCTTGAAGCCGGCTTCGAACTCCTCAAGAAGGTTAAGACGGCTGTAGACGATAAGGGGTTGATGAACCCGGGAAACATGGGGCTGTGAAAAATGCCTGGGAAATGGGACTGGCTTAAGGACGAGTTGCGCGCATCCGGCATGGCTAGTGCTGCTCCGCTCGTCCTCAGGTTCATCGGCGGAAGGCTACGTGGTCCTGACAACCTTGTTAAGTGCGCACTGTGTCCAAACATGTGCCGCCACGCCTGCCCGGTGGGCATAGTCGACGGGAGGGAGACAACCTCGCCGGCTGGAAAAGCTAGGGTGGCGCTATTTCTGAGGCAGGGGAGGCTGCAGGCGACACGTGAGAACGCCTCGCCGCTCTACGCTTGCCTCTCTTGCGACGCGTGCAGCGTCTGGTGTCCATTCGGGTTTTCCGTGGCAGACCTGCTTAGACCTGTTAAGGAGAAGACTGCTGGCGGAGTAGGCTTCAAAGAGTTTAGAGAGGTCTTCGAAAACCTTGAGAAACACGGCTATGTCTACGGGGAGCCTAAGCCTAGTGATTCGGGTTCTCGAACCGGGGACCTGCTCTACCTGAGGGGCTGCACGCTGAGGGAGAAGCATCCGGATATGAGTGGGAAGGCTGAGAGGGTCTTCCAGCATCTGGGATACAGGTCTTTCACTATTGATGAAACGTGCTGCGGCATGCCTGCGTACAATCTTGGGAACACTAGCCTCTTCCGGAAGCTGGCCCGCAAACAGGCTGAGAAGATAGGCTCCAGCGGCGCTAGAACCATTGTAGCCTCATGCCCATCCTGCGTCTACGCTTACCGGGTTCTCTATCCTAAGTACGGCGTCGAGGTTAAACCGGAGGTTTACCACGTGGCCGAGTTCCTAGAGGACAGATTGAAAGGTTTAAAAGGCGAAGGCAGTGTTGTGGTTCACAACCCGTGCAAGTTAGCCGTAGGCCTCGGAAAGCCCCAGGTAATCTGGAAAATTCTTTCCAGCGTCGAAGGGCTCACTGTCAAGGAGCCGAGGAGAAGCGGGAGGGAAACCTTCTGCTGCGGCCACGGTGGGAGCGCTGTCCCCCGCCTCAACCCTGAGCTGGCCCGCAGAATAGCCATGGAGAGAGGAGTGGAGCTTACGGAGGAGGCGGAAATCATCGTTACCGCTTGCCCAACGTGCAAGCAGGCCTTCCAGTCAAACGGTTTCAAGGCTCTCGACGTTGTTGAGCTCGTCCACATTCTCCTTGGTGGTGAGCAGTGTTCTCGCTAGAGTCTAAAGTTGCCAGAGTGCTGAAAAAACACCCTTACAAGATTTCCTTCAGAATAAGGGACAACATTGTTTTCCTAGAAGGCGAGGTGGAAAGCCACAGCAAGTGGGTTGAAATAGGGCTTTCAGTCGGCAGGATAAAGGGTGTGGAGGGTGTTGTGAACAAGATAAGGTGGAAGAGCTCCGGCAAGGAGGCGGAGAAGGAGGAGTGGAGGAGAAGGGTTTTCGAAGAGAAGAGGAACACGGTGGTCGGCGAGTATGATGTTGTAATCATAGGCGGTGGAGTTGTCGGAGCAGCTGTAGCCAGGGAGCTTTCAAAATACGAGCTTAAAGTGGCTCTCCTAGAGAAGTCTACAGATATTGCTGCCGGAACCACTAAGGCGAACAACGGCATGATACATGCCGGCGTGGAGCCGCCTAGGTGGACTCTGAAAAGAAGGCTCAACGTGAAGGGGAACGCTATGTACGTGAAGCTGGCTGAGGAGCTGGGTTTCAGGTTTAACAGGGTGGGCAGCCTATGGCTGATCACTCCAAGGACGCTCGCACCGTACAGGAGGCTTCTGCCGGGTCAGCTTTACAGCCTGGTTTTGAAACATGTCCTCCCCTTGATGGTTAAGATTAAAGGCTTGATAAACGGGGTCAGGGGGATTAGAATCGTAAGGGGCAGGAGGATTTTCGAGCTTGAACCATTTGCAACAAGGGATGCGGTAGCAGCCGTCTTCATTCCCTCCACCGGAGTTGTTGACCCGTATGAGGTTGCGGTTGCCCTTGCTGAAAACGCTGAGGCCAACGGTGTGGAGATCCATCTTAGAACAGAGGTCGTCGGGTTCATCAAGGAGAATGATTCGGTTAAAGGAGTCGTGACAAACAAGGGGGTTTTCCTATGCAGATTCGTCGTCAACTCCGCTGGGCTTTACGCGGACGAGGTGGCCGCGCTGGCCGGTGCAGAAGAGTACACAATCCACCCGAGGAAAGGCGTGCTGCTGGTTTTCCACAGGGATACTGGTGTTTTCACTCGCCATTGCTTGGCGGAGATAATTCTGCCGCAAGACCCGTATACTAAGGGCGGCGGGATAAACCCTACTGTCCATGGGAACGTGCTCTGGGGGCCGACGGCGGTCGAGGTGCCTGATAAGGATGATGCTTCCGTGAGCAGGGAGGAGATAGAGTTCGTGTTAAGCAAGTATTCCGCGATAATCCCGGGTTTTCCGAAGGACCGGTTGATAAGGTTTTTCGCAGGGGTTAGGGCGGCTACCTTCACGGAGGACTTCGTCATAAGGCCTGCTAAATGGGTGAGGAACCTCCTGCATGTTGCCGGTATCCAGTCGCCCGGGCTCGCGGCTTCGCCTGCAATAGCGGAATACGCGTTGGAGAAGCTGATGGAAATGGGGCTGAGGCTGAAGCCGAAAACAGGCTTCAACCCTAGGAGGAGACCCGTGCTCGCCGCGGCAAGCATGAGCCTCGAGGAACTCGACGAGAAGACTAGGATGAACCCTGCCTGGGGCAGGATAGTGTGTACGTGCGAGTTCGTCTCAGAGGCTGAGGTTTTAGAGGCTGTTCGAAGAGGCGCTAAGACTCTTGACGCCGTCAAGAGGCGTACGAGAGCCGGAATGGGCGAGTGCCAGGGGAGCTTCTGCACTCTTGAAATAGCGCTTATTATCTCCAAGGAGACGGGGGTGCCTTTAAACGAGCTTCTGAAGGAGGAGGGCAGGCTGTTCAACGGCCCCGTTAGGGGGGAGCACGTGTGATAGACGTTGCAGTAGTAGGCGGCGGTCCATCTGGTCTAGCTGCTGCCGTAAGGCTTGCTGAAAAAGGCTTCGACGTCGCCATCATTGAAGTAATGGGGGAGCTGGGCGGGATGCTGGAGCAGTGTATCCACGATGGCTTCGGAACAAAGTTTTTCGGAGAAACACTCTCGGGGCCGGAGTTCGCGGAAAGGTTTGTGAAAAAGGCCTACTCCCTAGGGATCCAGGTTTTTCTAAACACTTATGTGAAGGAGGTTAAGGCAGGCGGGGGGCTGAAGGAGATAGTTGCAGTCAGTTCAAGCGGCGTGCAGAGGCTTGAGACCAGGGTGATAGTCTACGCGATAGGCTGCAGGGAGAGGAATGGTTTCGAAATAAGGCTCGGCGGAACAAGGCCTGCTGGAGTCTATACTGCTGGAATGGTCCAGAGGCTCATAAACCTCTACGGGGTGCTGCCCGGCAGGAGGATCCTGATAATGGGCGGCGGCGACGTCGGCATGATTGTGGCGAGACACCTCCACCTGGAGGGTGTGGAGAGCATTCTCATAGTCTTCCCCGAGGCTGGTTTCGCCGGGCTTCCGAGAAACGTTCAACAATGCGTCTTAGACTTCGGAATCCCTTTCAGACCCAGGACTGTGGTGAAGAAGATAATTGGAAAGGAGAGGGTTGAAGGAGTAGTCTTAACCAGGGTTGACGAGAAGTGGAACCCTATTGAGGGGACTGAAGAATTCTATGCTTGCGACACTGTTATCCTGGCTTTAGGCCTGGTGCCCTACACTTGCGAGCTTAAGCTCGGGGTTAGGATAGACCCTGCGACCCGGGGCCCCGAGGTTAACGAGTTTTTCGAAACCAGTGTTGAAGGGGTTTTCGCTGTGGGAAACCTTGTCCAAGTCTTCGACTATGTTGACGACGCTGTTGAAACGGCATGCATCGCCGCCCGAGGTGTTGAAAAGTATTTGAACGGGGAGTTGAAGACTTCCCCCGTAAGGCTGGTTCCAAGCGGAAAAGTCAGGATGATTGTGCCTCAGAGGGTTGAATGGGTTGACGAGGAGGACGTAGTGGCCTTCCTGAGGCCGGCTGTGGAGAAGAGTAACGCGCGCATAGAGGTGAGGAACAGTGAGGGGAGAGTCTTGGGAGGGTTTTTCAGAAGATACGTTAGGCCGTCGACGCTTGAGAGAATAGAGGTGTCCAGAAGCTTGTTTAGCGGCCAGCGGGAGGTTACGGTAGATATTGCAGACAGCTGAGCTTCTCTGCACCCGTTGTCCAAGGGGCTGCCTCCTGAGGGTTAAAGCCGTGGAGAGCAGTGTGGCCGTGGAGGGCAACGAGTGTCCGGTTGGCGAGAAGCATGCGGCTGAAGAGGTTTTGAACCCTAGGCGCATCGTTTCAACCACGGTTAGAATACTGGGCGCAAGGCTTCCACGCCTTCCGGTGAGGACTTCGGAACCAGTGTTGAAAAGCAGGGCAAGAGACATTGTGGCCGCTCTTAAAAACATGGTTGTGGAGGCTCCGGTTAAAGGTGGGCAGGTAATTCTTAAAAACGTCGCGGATACTGGAGTAGACATCATAGCTGAGAGAGACATGGAGAGAGTTTAGCATGAGCTATTTCCTGGTGCTGGATGTTGGAACCACCAACGTTAAGGCGCATGCTTTCTCGAGCAATGGTGAAACCCTGCTTGAGCTTGAGGAGAGGCTTCGGCCAAGCTATCCCAGGCCAGGGTGGGTTGAAGAAGACCCTGTGGATTTCATCACTAGGATCCTCAGGCTCATCGACACGTCTCTTGAAAAGCTTGGAAAGCCTCTTGGAATAGGCGTTACAAACCAGAGGAGCAGCACCGTCTTATGGAGCAGGGAGTCCGGGGAGCCTCTTTACAACGTGATTACGTGGCAGGACACTAGGACAAGGGATATTGTCGAAGAGTTCTCCTCAAGGTTTATAGTAAGAATGGGGAGAACACTGGGCAGGGCTTTAAACCTTTTCTCGAAGGCTTTTCCGCCTTTAAAGGAGACAAGAAGGGGAGCCTATTTGGTTACGCTCGCGTACGTCTCCTTCGGGACGACCCATTCATCCATGCATCTCAGATGGCTTATTGACAATGTTCCCGAAGTGAAACGCGCCTTGCAGCATGGTGAGGTGCTTTTCGGAACAATAGACTCGTGGGTAGCGTGGAACCTTACCGGCAGGCATGTTACTGACTATACTAACGCTAGCGCCACGGGCCTGTTCGACTCCTTCACCCTGAAGTGGAGCAGCAATATTTTGAATATTGTCGGCGTACCCAGGCGCATTCTTCCAAGCGTGGTTCCCAATGATGCTGCAATAGGGGAGGTTAAGGATTACAGTATACCGCTTCTCACGATGATAGCTGACCAGCAGGCCTCCCTATATGCAGCAGGAGTTTCAAAGGGCGTTGTGAAGATGACGAGCGGCACCGGGACATTCATAGATATGAACGTTGGGGAGAAGTGTATGGCTGGGGCCAGGGGGCTCTACCCGCTTATCGCCCTAGCCACCAGGCGGAGAAACATTTACCTTCTAGAGGGGAATGTTCTGACCTCGGGCTCCGCGCTAGACTGGCTTATGGAAGTCGGGCTTATGAAGGACTACTCGGAGATACGGGAGTCATTTGAAAAAGCAGAAGGGGGAAGAATAGTATTCATCCCGGCGCTATCCGGGCTTGGAACACCGCATGTGAAGCCCGATGCGAAAGGCGTTATACTCGGGATCACAAGGGGAACTAGGAGGGAGGACCTGATCCGGGGAGCAGTTGAGGGTGTTGCAATGCGCTGCGCAGAGATAATCCAGTATCTTGAGAAGACAACCGGGATAGGAATACGCAACGTAGTTGCAGACGGCGGGCTCTCGAGGAGCGACGACTTCCTCCAGAGTGTTGCAGACTATTCCTCCAAGCGTGTCCTTAGGCCCGTGCACCTGAACGGCTCCGCCTACGGGGCGTACATGCTTTCTAAGAATGTTTACCTTGGAATGGATCCGGTGGAATCATGGGAAGAGCCTATTGTCGAAAAGACTTTCACCCCGGGTGAACCGAAGGAGGAGTTTAAGGCGATCTGGAGCAGAACCCTTAGGAAACTTGTTTAGCGCGGCCTAGACTTTTAAGTAAACAGGGTTTGTCAAAGCGAACACGGTGTCATCCTCGCCAAGGTTGACTGAACAGGGGTCTGCATACCAGCCTAGCTCAGCCCTTGCAAACATGTAGCCTTGTTTCACCCTAAGCTTCTTCACATGCTTGAAGGCTTTACCGTTAACACGGATGGTTTCCTCCACCCCTTGAGAAGTTATCAGCCTCAGCGTGGCACCTTCCCCGCCTTGGGCTTCAACTATGATTTTCAACTCCTCTCCATGATTCACGTCAACAATGTCGCCTGTTTCGAACACTCGAGAATCAGAGTAAGCTTTCAACTGTAGAAGCGGGCCGCTTGGAGACTGGGATATGAATACTCTCCCATGCTTGATGGAGCTGATCACGTTCTCCACCGTTGGCGAGTCTACCCGTATCCATGTGGTCGGCTCGCTGAGCCTGACGAAAGAGTCTTCCCCGCCGTGGTAGTCGCTACCGCCCACAGCCGTTACCCTAAGCCCCTCGCTCAGCAGGCTGTGCCACCATGCAAGCGGCTCCCAGTTCTTCACAAACCAGGGACCGTTCCAAACCTCCACGGCATCGAAACCCCTCAACTGTTTAAACTCGAAGTCGCAGCCTATACACAGCTCCCCCAGGTCCCTTGGATGGTCAACCGATATTATGAGCGCCTTCTCATGAACCTCGTCCACCAGCTTCACGAAGTCTTCAAGACGCCTCCTCCTGAAGTCAAACCAAGACCAGCCCCACACGCTCATGTGCCCATGGTACGTGGTGATTTCGACCCCGGGTATCAGGAGGACAGGCGGATCCTTAATCCTCACGATATCGTAGAACTGGCTGTTAGTGCTGTGGTCGGTTACAGCAATGTAGTCGAGGCCCAGTCTAAGAGCTTTGTCAACGAGTTCGCGAACACCGTGTTTACCGTCGCTGT
Source organism: Candidatus Brockarchaeota archaeon (assembly GCA_017601395.1). Taxonomy (GTDB): domain Archaea; phylum Thermoproteota; class EX4484-205; order EX4484-205; family JAAOZP01; genus JAAOZP01. The sequence goes on along the minus strand of JAFNIQ010000031.1, from coordinate 4,130 downwards.
GATGGCTGTGAACATGCAGATCGCCCTTTATCCATCCTTTGGCTACGGCTGTTTTTCGAGCGGCCTGCGGCGCAACGCTTTCCTCAACGCCACGCTCCCCCCATAAGTATTCGCCGTGTTTCCAAGCCTTGACCAACACCCTGTAACTGCATCCGCCCGCCGCTATTTTAGCCAGCCCGAGGATGATGGTCCAGGACCCCGGCTTTATCTCCCCAGCGACATACCCCGGTGTGGCTTTGGAAACAGATATTGAGAAGCCGGGTTTATCCGAGCCGCTCCAGCCTCTGAACGTTCCCTCCGGGTCCAATATGCCTATGTCTACAACGCTCTTCGATCCCCCGGAATACTCGTAGGAGACCTCTATCAAACCGTATCCTGGTGGAAGGCGGAACTGCAAATACTTGTAATCTTCCTCCTCCTTATCCCTGGGGGTTAACACTCCTTGAAACTCCCATGTTAACGGCTCGCCAACCGTCGCTCCCGGTTCCGTCAAGGCGGCAGGCTCGAAAAGGCTTACGCCGATTTAAACATGCTTAGGCAGCGGTCCCACCATCACACTAGGAAATGCCATGGTTAAATAGTGGTTACACGCCCATTTAACGGTGGTTTAAAATGGGTCGGTTGGGCAGGCTTCTACTCGAAGAGATCGAGGAAACAAGCGTCGAGCAAGACTCTGCAGTCGTCTGGAGCATAGGTGGCGCCGGCGTAGTTGTCAAAACACCTTTATCCCTCATCATAATAGACCCGTTCTTCGGCTCAAGCGGGTCAAGCGACTGGGTCAGAATGATCCCTGCGCCCCTTAACCCTGAGGAAATAAGTTTCTGCAGCCTGTTCCTGTCAACCCATGAGCACGAGGATCATTGCGAGAGGAAAACTGTTATAGCCGTGGCCAGGGGGACCGGGGCCAGTTTCATCGGGCCAGAGTCCTCCTGCCGCAGGTTCCTTGAATGGGGAGTGGAGAAAAGCAGGGTCGTCACCCTTAAACCCGGCGAATCCTTCAGCCTTAACGATGTCGCTGTGACGGCATGGTTTGCAAACGATCCTGACGCGGAGTCAGCAGTATCCTTCATCATTGAGGCTGCCGGCGTTAAGCTTTTCCACTCGGGCGACAGCAAGTTCTCAGAAGAGTTTTCAAAGATCGGGGAGCAGGGCGGCGTCGACGTCGCCTTCCTCTCCCTAGGCAGGAACCCGCGTGGCCACAAGTATTACATGAATGCTTGCGACACGGTTGAGGCGGCTAGGGACCTTGGCGCTCAAACACTCATACCTGTCCACTGGGATCTTTGGAGGAGGACGCGTGAAGACCCTTTGCTCGTGAAGGAGATCGCTGAGCGCTGGGGGCTGCGCGTAAACGTTGTTATACTTGGGCTTGGGGACAAGCATGTCTGCAGGAGAACACGAGCCTAGTCTAACCGCTGGGTTGAGTAAGCCTGTTGAAGAGCCTCATGCTCTTCTCATGCGCCTCAACCGCGAGCCTAAGCCCATTCTCAGAGTCTCCCAATCTAAGCCTTGTTTCAGCCTCCTCAACCAGCCTAGCCAGCTCAGCTGTCTCCTCCACGACGCTCCTCCTAAGCAGTGCGTCGACCGCAGACCTGGCGAGATACAGGATTTCATCAGTAACAGTGTAACGCATATACGGCAGTCTTTCGAACTCTGAAAGCCTGCTGTAGAGGTCGCCCCGCTTCTCCGAAAGAGTTTTCTCCACGAGCATTACGCCCCATGACTTAGCCCATCCCATGGCTAGGTCGAGATTATACCTTGTAACAGGCTCAGCCACAACAGGGCTGAAGCCGACGAGAACCATCCACCTGCAGACCTCTTGAAGCGCGGTTACACAGCCCTTTCCAGTTCCACCCGCCACAGCCAATGCGACGGAAGGTCTAACATCACCACGGTAGTTCCTCATCCTGTCCATGAAGTTTTTCGCAAGACCGTTCACGGAGAGAAAGTAAACCGGCGCTGCAAAAACGAGCGCGTCGCACTCGTTGAAAAGCCTTCTCAGCTCAAGCCCGTCATCGGTCAGGTTGCACTTCATGCTCTCCCAGCATTCAGCGTTCCTACATGCTAAGCAGGGCTTGACCGTTTTATCGGAGAGGTCGACCAGCTCCACGATAGCCTCTTTCTCCACCACTCCCTCGATTATCCTGTTTAAAATCTTCTTGCAAAACCCCTCCTTATGCGGAGAACCGTTAACAGCCAGAACCCGCATGATTAAGATTATTGAAGCTTTTTATTAAGTGTTCTGACGCCTCGATATCGGGGAGTGTAACAGCGGAGTGTCGCGTTAAGCTGGCAACGAGTTTAAAATTTTTCATTAGAGGCTTTTTATGCGCAATTTTTTAAAAAAAAGTCTCGAAAAACCCTTATTTTTCATAAAAAGCTTAAATAATACGCTGTTTGTAAACTTTAGGACAAACAATGAGCAGATTTCAAACTGGTTTCGAGGCGGTGAAGCATGGAAAAGTTTGGGTAGAAGTATTAGTCGTGATAATGATGCTCATGGTTCTACTCTACATTCTGCCGGTTCCCCTGCAGGCAGGCGTAACACATCCCACGATTGCGCTTTACCCTCCTACTCAGGACGGCAACCTGTTTACCGTTAATGGGTTTGCAAGCTTCAACAGCCCGCCTGGGCAGCCTGAACAATACCATGTTCAGGTGGTCTGGGAGCATAACGGCACGGTTGTTTTCCAGAACAATTCGGCCGAGCTTTCGCTGAAAAACATGGGAGAAGGAAAATACGAGTTTAACTTCACGGATTCTCGAGCGTTAACCACAGGGGGAGAATGGATCATAAGGGCTAGGCTCTACCATCAGCAGCCTCCTGGGAACGATAATCAGGCGGACGTTGTTGCGACAATCATAATCGAGACTTTCACGGTGAGGGTTACTACTGAGCCGGAGGGGTTGAGCATAAGTGTGGACGGCGCCGTCTACACGTCGCCGCAAGCCTTTACTTGGCTGAGCGGCTCTGTGCACACCATCGGCACATTCTCCCCGCAGCTTGAAGATGGCACGATTTACACATGGGTGTCCTGGAGCGACGGCGGGGAAATCAGCCACACTGTGACAGCGATAGGCGACGCTACTTACACCGCATACTTCAAGAAGCAATATCTAGTGGGCTTCAACCAGACGGGTCTCGACGGCTCTGCAACCGGGGTAGTAGTCACGGTTAACGATGAGGCTAAGAGTTACGGTGACCTACCGTTCAGCGACTGGCATGACGAGAACGAGTGGATCAGCTATAGTTACTCTGAAACCGTGAATAGCTCTGAAGTCGGGAAACGGTTCAAGCTTAGCTCTGTCACTGGGCCAGCCTCGCCTTTCAAAGTCACCTCGTCCACATTAATAGTTGGCAACTACATGCCTCAATACCTCCTGAGCGTTGAAACCGAGCCTGGAGACCTGGCAAGTATTCCCGGCGGCGGATGGCATGATGCAAACTCCCTAGTCTCCTTAACTGCTCCTGAAACAATACCGGTTTCAGAGGGGGCCCGCTACAGGTTCAGCCACTGGAGTGTGGACGGGGTTTCTCAAGGCTCAGGGGTCAACCCTATTACGGTGAGCATGAATATGCCTCACACGGCGACAGCCCACTATGTTCTGCAATACTATCTTTCTGTAGAGTCTCCTTACGGAGCACCCAGCCCTGAGAGCGGATGGTTCGACGCTGGAACATTAGTAACAGCCTCGGTCACCTCGCCTTGGCCTGTTGACGCTGCCGACACCCGGAACGTTTGCACAGGTTGGACGGGCACGGGGAGTGTTCCATCATCCGGAACAGGCGCTACAGTGGTCTTCACTATTGACGCGCCTTCAAGCATAACCTGGACCTGGAGAACCCAGTATTACGTTGCTTTCACCCAGACGGGCATCGACATCGACTTCACCGGAGTGGTGATGACTGTTAACGGCGCCGACTACGGGAGGGAGGGCCACGCAGCCTGGTACGACGCTGGAGCAAGCATCGTCTTCAACTATAGGAGCCTACTGGTTGCTGCGGCAAACCAGAAGCAGTATGTGCTTACCCGTGTCGACGCTTCCACACCCTTGACCGTCACGGGCCCGCTTACAGTCACGGGTAGCTATAAAACACAGTATTACTTGACGATGGTTGCTCCAGCGTC
>JAFNIQ010000108.1 GCA_017601395.1 Candidatus Brockarchaeota archaeon | reverse complement strand
TGCTTGTCTCTTGAAATGGCTCTTTTAGACGAGAAGAGTAGGGAGACGCTTCGCGGAGTATTCAGCAGGGAGTTTAAGGATCCTGTTGACATAGTGGTTTTCACGGATAAGGGTGACTGTAAATACTGTAGGGAGACTCTTCAGATAGCTCAGGAGGTTTCAAGCATTAACCCGGATATCGTTGTGAAACACTATCCTTCCGAAAGCAGTTTGAGGGAGCTTGAGAAGTACAGTATCAGGCTTTTCCCAGCCACCGTCATAAGGTCTCCCGAGAAGGATTACGGGATAAGGTTTTTCGGAATACCATCGGGATACGAGTTTGAAACTTACGTTAAGGATATTCTGATGGTCAGCAATAAGAGGACGATGCTGAAGGATTCTACGAGGGAGTTTGCCAAGGGGGTTTCCGAGCCTCTTAACATTAAGGTTTTCGTAACGCCGACCTGCCCCTACTGCCCGACAATGGTTTTCTACGCTCATCAACTGGCTTTCGAAAACGATCTGATAACCGGTGAGATGATTGAAGCAATGGAGTTCCCACAACTCGCGGAAAAATATAATGTCACGGGTGTTCCGAAGATGGTTGTGAACGATTCTCACGAGATGGTTGGAATGAGGTCGGAGAAACAGCTGGTTGATTTCCTAAAGCACGTTTTAAACTATTAGTTTTTCAAACATTTTTAAACCATCTGTTTATGAGGGCGCAGCGCGCGTCGCTATAACATGCTTATCCCGTAGGCTATCTAAGGTCTCCTAAGGCCAGGCACACTTACACCAATTCACAGTTAGGATTGTTGAGAAAGGATTACTGGTGAACTATATTAATGCCTCTTCTTCCTCTCCAACCACTCCCTCAGCCATTAACGTTCTCAACAATTCTGTCTATTAGCCAACGAGCGCGCGCCGTGGGTGTAGTTATCCTGGGGAAAAGCTCAACCCCGACCCCAAGCCTCTGAAGCTCATTCCTGAGCAGAGAGCTTACCATGTTCTCCGTAGTCCTAGGTTTCATCTATACTGTTTGATGAGAAGCCTGATTTAACGTTTTAGCCCCTATAATACGCATCTACTATTAGAAATGAGGTTTGTTCCTAGTTTTAAACCTGGTTGGCATAGAGAGGTGCTATTCACGTTTTCACAGGATCTGTTAAGATTAAAAACACCTTATTAAAATTCTATACGGATAATGTTGTTTGTGATCGATGGAGTAAGATATATGCTTTATGAGCCTAAGACTGAGGCCGAGTTCGAAAATTTAGTTAAAGAACACATAGCAGAAATTTTTGGAAAAGATTCGCTCTACTTTGATATTAAGCCTGATTTAAGATCTAAAGCTGATATTAGTTCCAAGCCCGATGGGATTGTCATTGTCTTTTCGAGTAACCCTTGTGTTTACATTGTCGAGTATGAATTAGCGCGTCATCAGGTTTATAACCATGTAATGCCCCAAATAAGTAAGTTCAACAAATCTTTTGAAAGCCATGAAACAAAGGGTAAAATCATAGAAGCAATATACAGAGGTATTCAAAAATTCTTCATTCCCATACAAACGTCCCTTCATTTCGCCCCACCAGCTGATTGAATAACTGATTTCATTCCTGAGAATCTTTTCAAAAATCTTCTCAAGTCAAGCTAGAATAATTTGGAAGAAGTCCATTTTCCTAAGGTACTCGATCGAATCAACGAACCTCTTCTCAAGTTCAGGCTTCATCCTATTAGGGTAATAATTAAGTCGTTTTTAAGCGTAGCTATGTTTTAACGTCGCTGGAGATGGCAGAGATCAACTAGCAATTTTTTTACTAGGGGAAGTGGAAATAAGCTTTTAAAATCTAGGCCCAACGCTGAACGACGGCTGAGAGGCTTGACGCTGTGACTAGCGTCGACATATATTCATTAAAAGGATATATAGGGGGATTCTAGCGTCTATGTTGAAATGGCTCTCTTGAGCAATAAGAATGAGGAGACGCTTCACGGAGTATTCAAATCAACGTATTACGAGATCAGATATAGGCTTGGTCAGGCTACTGTAGGTCTGGTATCACTAGGCTCGGTTAGGAACCAGGGTCCACATCTTCCAGCGGGCTCAGCTTCAATCCTGGCGAACCATTACTCTTCGAAAGTAGCGGGGTCACTACATCCCTACGTCTTCTACATAGACATGGCTCCATACGGAGTAGGAAGCGGCCTAATATCTTTGAAACCCGAGGTTTTAACTACGCTGGTGGTGAACCTGGTGGAAGAGCTTTCTAAACTGGGTCTAAAGAAGGTTGTTCTTCTTAACGCTGACGCGTCAAACGATCCTATTCTCAAGGAGCTCTTGGCTAAACATCCTGTTAAGAACGTTGAGCTGCTTCAGTTGAACGTCTGGGAAAACTATCCTGATGTTCAAGCGCTTGAGGGTGAGCCTAAGGCTGGCTCGGGCGGTGCCTACCTTACCTCCCAGCTTCTATACATAGACAGGAGCCTGGTTAAGGAGGATCGCATTAAGTACGCCGGGCCCTCGATGGGTGTGGAGGGGGATGCTTCGAAAGCCAGTGTTGAAGCGGGTGAAATAATTGTTTCGCAAACCGTTAGAACGCTCATCGAGAAAGTAGAGGAGTTTATGAGGAAATAGCGCACGCATAGCGGGATCAGCTATACTTGTAATATAACCGGTACTGCTGCACTTACTCTTGGCAGTAATGCTATTGCCTATCCCCGCTTAAGCTCTGCAACTTCAGCCTTTGTTCTTCGTTGAGACGTATTGCATCCGCGACCTTTCCGACATCGCTCGAGTGCTGCAGCCTCAGGCAGATTATGGTTCGCATAACCCTAAAACATCTCTCGATACCGTTAATAGCCCGATAAACAAGATAATCAAGCGGAAAATAATGGGTTCACTTCAACGTGACGCTTCTTACTCCACGTATCCTTCTCATTTTTTCAATAACCTCGCCCGGAACCCTGCCGTTAACAACGATCTGAAGCTTGGGGTCTGGAACAAGCTCAGGGTCGTCAGCTATAACCTGCCTTATGCTTATTCCGAGCTCAGCTATTATCGTGCTTACGCCCGCGACTATCCCAGGCTTATTCGGGTCAGCGTAGATCTCTATGACGTCGAAACCCAAGTAGGGTGCAGCATCCACCAGATTAGGGCCAGCGGGCTTAATAGCTCTGAAAATATTGTTAAGCTTATCATCTTTCATAATGAGTTCAACAGTGTTCCTGACTATCCTCCTGTCAGCATTAGCCGCTTTAGCTATTTTCGCATCAGGTATGTTTATCGGACCGCAATATATCCTTCCATCGTCAGCTATCCTGAGGCCGTTCTCAACAAGCAGTCTTGCAACCTTCACCTTCGCGGGATGCCGTTTAACCTTCTCATACACCTTGCTCCACATTCCGTCTTTCCAATGCGAAGCATGTATTTAAAAATTGGTTAACACGAGCATTTCCCCTGCTTCTGGAAAAACGTTGTATAAATGGACTCAAGCATACATTTGCTCAAAATAGTATATATACTACTGTCTTAAAGGGCCTAAGGCGATTCGAAATGAAACCACCAGTGGTCAACCTGAACCCGGAGGAGATGCCTAGAGAATGGTACAATATTCTTCCAGACCTTCCGCGCCCACTAGACCCGCCGATAAACCCTGCTACTAAAGAGCCTCTCCCGCCTCAGGCTTTAGAGGTACTATTCGCAAAGGAGCTTGTCAGACAGGAGGTTTCAGACCAGAGGCGTATCCCCATACCCGAGGATGTTGTCCAAGCCTACTATGCGATAGGGAGGCCGACGCCGCTTAGAAGAGCAACGCGTCTGGAGAAGTATCTTAACACTCCTGCGAAAATATACTATAAGTGTGAGTATGTGAACGTCGTGGGCAGCCACAAGCCTAACACTGCTATAGCTCAAGCATACTACAACATGGTTGAGGGAACAAAGGGTTTGACGACAGAGACCGGTGCGGGCCAATGGGGCTCAGCCCTCGCACTGGGATGCGCGTTCTTCAAGATGAAGTGTAAGGTCTTCATGACTAGGAGCAGCTACTTGTCGAAGCCCTACAGGAAGATACTCATGCAGCTCTTCGGAGCCGAAGTCTATCCTTCTCCAAGCGACCAAACGGATTTCGGCAGGAAGATGCTTGAACAGGACCCGAACCACCCGGGTTCCCTAGGGATAGCGATAAGCGAGGCGATAGAGACTGCTGTGAAAACCGGCATGAAGTATTCTCTCGGAAGCGTCTTAAACCATGTTCTGCTACACCAAACGATCGTCGGTCAGGAAGCAATGAAACAGCTTCAAATGATCGATGAGAAGCCAGACTACGTGGTGGGTTGCATAGGAGGAGGATCAAACTACGCTGGGTTAGCATACCCTTTCATGCGTGAAAAGCTTGCAGGCAGGCTTGACGCTGAATTCATAGCGGTAGAGCCCAAGGCAGTACCCTCCACCACGAAGGGTAAGTACATGTACGATTTCGGCGACACTGCTGAAATGACTCCTATGCTCAAAATGTATACGGTGGGCCACAAGTTCTTCACGCCCCCAATACACGCGGGGGGTCTCAGGTATCACGGTAAAGCTCCCACGCTTAGCCTTCTTGTCCATGAAGGATACGTTAGGTCTGTGGCTTACTACCAGAGAGAGGTTTTCGAGGCTGGTAGAATCTTTGCGGAAAACGAGGGTCTCGTCCCTGCTCCTGAAACCAATCATGCAGTAAAAGCCGCTATCGACATCGCATTAGAATGTAAGAAGAATAACGAGGAGAAAGTAATTCTTTTCAACATGAGTGGCCACGGGCTTCTCGACCTCCAAGGCTACGCTGAGTATCTTGAGGGTAAGCTTGTCGACTACGAGCCTTCACAGATCCTAGTTTAATTAAGAATCCTCCTAGTGTTTAATCCTGTTTTTCTACAGGGCAATCTTACTATATCGGGAATGCTGCAGGCATCGTAAAAACAGAGCCGGGGGCGGGATTTGAACCCGCATACTGTGGGTCGCGGCAAATTTCTTCTGCAGCCCACCGCCTCTCAGCCATTCACTTCGTGAACCGGATTCGACCACCCCGGCTCGCAGGCTTTAATGCTTCGTTAAGTT
>JAFNIQ010000030.1 GCA_017601395.1 Candidatus Brockarchaeota archaeon | reverse complement strand
GTCATCGTAAAAAGAGAGCACGGGGTTATCGCCATAGATGTTCTTGGCTTTAAGCGTCACATCGACGTGGAGCTTTCCTCCATAGGCATAGGGCCTCTGCTTGCTAATCTCATAGGCCTTCCCGTTTACCTTCAGCTCGTTCCCGTAGAAGTCCGCTGAGAAGCTCGCGCCGCCGGCCGAGAATGTCTTCGGGAAGTATAGACGAAAATCGATAAGTTCAACTTTGATTACTGAGATCTTCGCCTCGCCCACTCTTATTTGATCTAGAACTTTCTTCGCCTGCCCCGCCGGTATGTGGATTGTGTCAGTTTCACTTGTAACTGCGATCCAGAATTCCATCTCCCCGCTCTTCTCACCGTATTCCCATTCGATTTTCACCCGATATGTACCTGGACCTATCTTGTCGCCACTCTTCAAGGTAAGTGTGACTTCTTCCGGCTTCAGCGTAACCTCGCGGGGCCTTGTCCCATAATCGAAGCACTCTATCCCGGCGAGGAGCTCCTCTAATTTATCCGGGTCCTTTAACACGGCGTCTAGGAACCTCTCCGCAACCTCCTCAGAATGGCCCTTGATATTGAAATAATTGTCAACTATGTCCCCTATCTTAACTCCAACCCCCTCCGCGGCGTCTCCCCTTATCCTGAGCAGGACATCGTCAAGAGCCTTCATCTTACTCATGTCCCTAGAATTAATGCTGAGCCAGTCGTTCAGAGAATCTATGGCTCCATCTCCATCCTTGATACACATCGAGACTATGCTTCTTACCACTATCCCGCTTTTCTCCTTCAGCTCATTCAGAGAGTAATGTTTGATAATGCTTCCCAATGCGTCAAGTATCTTGTTCGAGCTCTCTTTGCCCGGGACATTCTCCAAGACATGTTTTGAAAGACCTGACGAGACATCCAGCGTGTCTCCAATCCTGGGCAGTTCTTCCCTAACATCCTGAAGCAGATTTCCGACGGCTTCGCCGAACTCCCTGCTATACTTGTTTCCCAAGAGGAGGTCGACAATCCTGCTCGCAAAGCCTTTCATCTTCCCCAGCACCAGGGTAGCTGCATCCCATATCGCGGGGGTTATCCAGTTGTAGATCCCCCTCGCGATTATCCTCAAAATTTGTCCCGCCGTTAGCCGTTGGCCAGCTCTTTCGACCTTTATCCTATTGACCATCACGAAGAGCGCGACGTATAATACGCATGAGATCGCTGCGCCGGTAACCCTTCCCCTCGCGTAGCCGATTTTATACTGCCTCTCCAGCTCGTCCCTGGCGAAGGGCTCCTCCAGCCCAAGCGCCACCCTTATCTCGTCGACGCTTACTCCCAGGGTGAGGCCCGAGAGAATGTTCGGCAATAGATTGCCCATCGTCCTGTTCACTTCTTTTCTCAATGCGAGCGCGAGGCCCATGCATTCGACGGCGTGCTCAACCTCCCTCTTAGCCATGAATTCCCTCGAGCGGTTCTCGAAGGCTCCAGCTAAGGTAAGCATTTCATCTCTAGCCTTATTGGCTTCAGCGATGTCCAGGGCGACTTCGAGGAGGTTCGACAGCACGCCTATGCCTAAGAGGAGGTAGTACACTGGTCTAATGTATGCATGGGGGATCAAGAAACCAATGGCGACCATCACTCCTGCGGTGATCATTATCCCGGGCAGCTTAGTCGCCAAGCCGTCCCAGAAGCCCTTCCAGTACATCGTTGCCCTAAGCGCCAAGTATATTTTTACTGTTGCGACAATTCTGCCATCTTTAACGAGCTCGAGAATAGCGTCTCCGGCGGCGGGCTCGCGCTGGACGAGCAACAGGTGGCTTATAGAGGATTTATTCAGAGTGATGCCGCCATTACCTTCCTCAACTTTCGAGAAGAGAAAGAGGAAACTCGTGGTGGTCCTGAGCCTGAGCCCATAGCTTACGTTAGTGTTCGCATAGTTCCTCAGCGTTAAGCCGTGTGCTAACTCCCCTCTCTTCACCTTCAGGGGATTGTAGAAGAGCTTGATGGAGCCGCATCGGCCCAGCGTTTTATTCGTTATCGCGTATTCCCATTCGACCTCGCCGGAGTCGATGAAGAGGCTATTCCCCTCCTTCCACCCTAATCTCTTCAGCTGCTCATACTTCCTATCGTTAACCCAGACCGTCTCATTGGTTACTTTCTCGCAGGCAAGCTCTATGCTCCAGCTTCTCGGAGCCCTGCTGAGGTTCAGCCTCTCATACGGAGGCTGTTCGAGGAGGACCTTCAGCTCATCTTCGCTCAGGACCCTGCTAAGAGTATTGTTCTCCCTCTCTGGTACCTTACCGAAGTTTAATATGAAGGAGTTTCCGAGACCCTCGGCATCGAACCCCACGACCAGCTTATCCTTGGACGACCATTTTATCCAGTGATCTGAGGAGTACTCTCCTTTCCTGAGAATCAACCAAGGCTTGATGACCCATCCGCCCCCATGCCCTATTCTAAGCATGACCCGGAAAACGTCCCTTGAGGCCCCCAGAGTAGCGTTGACGTGGATCCAATGGCAATCAACCCTCTTCCCCTTAGAGCCGATATCGTAAACCTTGCGTTCGATAACTCTAAGGCTCAGTAGGACTCCGTAGGAGAGGAGGTTGAAACATACCTCTGAGAAAGTTGGCGCATTCAGATTTGGGAAGTAGACATCGATCACGTTATCCTTAAGGTCGCCGTTTAGACTCAGCATCGCCTTGGAGAACCCAACTGCCCCCTCCCTCCTGTAGGCCACCTCGTAAAGATCAGAAGCTTTGACGGAAATGTTGTAGTATCTGAGCGAGGTCACGTTGTAGAGCTTAACGTGCTTCTTCACTCCCTTCATCTCATAATGGACCGAGAGGAAGGAGGAGTTGCAGATAATCGGTATCTCCACGGAAACCTCCCCATCCTCAAGGCTACGTGTAACGTGCAGGTTGGCGTAATCAAGCGAAACAAGAATTCCGTCGGCCTCGATCCTCTTTGGAAGGCCTAACCCATTTATGGCTTTGATGATCTCTTTCTCATCGTAGCCGAGGCTTATCAGAGGAGCTATTTTAAGCCAGATCTCGTCGGCAAGGCTGAGGTTCATTCCCTTCGGAACGACGTAGCTGCGCTCCAGGAGTGGGCCTTCTGGAGGAGCGCAATCCTCGAGCTGCCTCCTTAGAAATTCAACATCGCCAGCCTGTCCAGCCTCATAGATATCCTGTTGAACCTTAGTTGAGGCGAAGGTTAGAACGATGTTATGAAAACCTTGGGTGAGTACGAGGAGGATGAGGAGGATCCCGGCGACCTTCCTTCGGAGACTCATGGCTAGGGGGAAAGCGGGCTGACCCTTTTTTAATAGTGAGGTAAGCGAAAATTTTCGCTTACCATCGGTAAATTTTTACCTACCAAAAGATTTATATTGTCGCCTTTTATGCGGACGGGCCTTCTCCAAAAATCCGAATGGGATCGCTGCCTCATTTTAGCCTTATCTAAGAATTCCTGAAAGTTGGGGAAAAGGTCCAAGGAGAAGAAGGAAGCACGGCCCGGTGTGCATAAGCGGCGACGAGGACTTCAAGAAGCGCGATAATAATCGAGAGGGGGAGCCGTACGTGATGAAGAACCAGAGCATAAGGCCTACGCTGATGAACGGGATAGAGGTCTGGAACACGAGCTCACATTTCGTGATAAGGAACGTAGTTTCGTTATCCCAATCATCGAGATTGCAGCAATAGTGACATACGTCGCGTTTAAGAAATTATATTCTCGCCTCTGAGTTCTATATGGATAATTAGCTTAAAAGAGTTTATACCTGCGAAATAGAGAAGCCTATAGAGAGTTAGCCTTATAAAGTCCTTTCAAAAACTCAAGGATGGAATGAGAGTAATAATTACAGAAAACTACGAGGAAATGAGCAGGAGAGCAGCGAAAATAATAGCTGAGCAGATAAGGAGGAAACCGAATTCTGTCCTCGGCCTAGCTACTGGAAGCACGCCACTCGGAACCTATAAGGAGCTTATCAGAATGCATAGGGAGGAGGGATTGGACTTCTCGAAGGTAGTGACCTTTAACCTCGACGAGTACTATGGTTTGGCCCCCACTCATCCTCAAAGCTACCATTACTTCATGTTTGAAAACCTCTTCAACCATATTAATATTAACCCCGGAAACGTTCACATACCTGATGGTCTTGCAAAAGATATCAAAGCCTTTTGCGAAAACTACGAGGAGGAGATCAGGAGAGCAGGGGGAATAGACCTACAGCTCTTGGGAATAGGTAGAGATGGCCATATAGCCTTTAACGAGCCTGGTGCATCTCTTATGGGAAGAACTACGCTAGTAGCTCTTGCAGAGGAAACAATAAAGGATAATGCTCGTTTCTTTAAGAGCGAGGCTGAGGTTCCAAGGCTAGCCATCACGATGGGTTGCGGAACCATTATGGAGGCTAGAAAAATAATACTTCTAGCAAACGGCGAGGGAAAAGCTGACGCTATCGCAGCTACGGTAGAGGGGCCAATAACATCCCAAATAACAGCTTCAATACTGCAAATGCATCCTAATGCGATAATTATTGTCGACGAAGCTGCAGCAATGAAACTGAGAAGAAAAGACTACTATAGGCATGTTAACAGATTGTTAGAGGAACAGGGACTCTGAATATCAATGCGTGTTAATCATAACGGTTAAACAGTCAGCCGAGTTTAAAAAACACTTATTGTGATGACAACCATGTTAGCCTAGTGGGGGCTACGTGCACCAGCAGCATCGTAGAAATAACCGACGCATATTGTCCTAACACAGAAGCCATTCCACATCTCAAAAATGGCTGTGGGCAAGCGAGCAAAAATTTAACGCCGTGGGCAGGGGTCTCCGGCCTAATGCCTTTTGAACCTGCGCTCCCCGTAGAGGGGAACCGGGTCTCGAGCCCGGCGCGTTAGCCACTCCGCCACCACGGCGCGATAAGCACTATTCTAAGGCTTGCTTTTTATGTTTTCTGCAGACTTTTACTGGAAATTGGGGTAGGTTCTCGCGCCTCATAAAAGACCATTTAGAAGGGTGTCTTCCCTAAGGGCTTCAAAAACATGGTTTTGAGGTACTGAAAGGCTGTATTTTTTAGTTCTTCCATACCTGCCCATGTTAACAAGTTTGGAGGAGATTATACCGGCTGACTCCAGCTCGTTAAGCAGAGAAGAAAGTCGCCTATCAGTCAAGGGTTCTAAACCTATGTTTGCAACCATGTTTCTGTATTCAGCGTATATTTCTCCACTGGTATGTTGAGCATTCTGGTCGCGAAGATTTCTCAAAATAGAAACCAGAAGAATTTTACTCTGGATTGGAAGCGTTTTTATAACTTCGTTAACTTGGTCCCTTTCGATCTTCCTAAGGGCTTCCTGCACACACTCCGTTGTTATCACTGATTTACGGTCTCTCTCTGCCGTCTCAGCGGCTACTCTAAGCAGGTCAAGGGCTCTTCTTGCATCTCCATGTTCAGAAGCAGAGAGCGCTGCAATATATTTGATCACCAACGGATCGCAAACAGTATCAAAAAATGCTTCCTTAGCCCTCTCAGTAAGAATATCGAAAAGCTCGTCTGAAGTATATGGTTTGAAAACAAGCTCCTCTTCGCTTAAAGCACTTAGTATTCTGGGGTCGAGAATCTGTTTAAACGTTATCTCGTTAGAAATTCCTATGAAGGAAACTCTGTGAGAAGAAAAGCTTTCATTAATCCTTGAAAGCTCATAAAGCAGGTTCTCCCCTTCTTTTTTAACAATCACATCAACCTCGTCTAAAGCAATAAGAAGATAAAGATTGTTGCCCTTTATGTAGTTGACGATTCTTCTGAAAACTTCCGCGGTGGCTAACCCTGTAAAAGGTACTGAAAGCCCTATTTGCCGGGATATAGATGCAAGAATCCTGTATTCGGAGCCCTCGATCCTTGAATTAACCATTACGCATCTTATGTTTGCCCTTAACTCAGAAGCTTTCTTAGACAGAGCGTTTAAAACAAATCTTACAACAGCGGTTTTTCCTGTTCCCGGTTTACCATAAACGAATAAGTTGGAAGCCTTATTATGGAGGAGGAGAGGAGCTACAACTTCACCGATATATCTTATCTCATTTTCACGGTGGGGAAGATGATCAGGAATATAATCATGCCTTAAGGCATCTCTATTGCGGAAAATGTTACTCTTTAAAAACATATTGTTGAATACCCTATTTAGTATTTCAGTTGTTCCCTTCGTGGTCTCCATTGGAAAGCTGGATACTTCTTTCTAAAGAAAAATGAATTGGAGAATTGTTTAGAGAAAAAGATACACAAAAATGATAGAAAACCCCGTCCACCCGCACCCCTCCATTTCTTCTCCACATTCTATTTTTCCATAAAGGATTTAATAATTTAAATTAATTATTCTCCACACTATTTTGAAGAATACGCTATTTATTAAAAGGCTTTCATTTACCATTTTTTAGTTTAAGATAAATTTTCTTTTTTAACTCATCACATATTGAACTTTTCTCCAAAAGAAATGAAGGGGTGTTGGACTTATACTACCCTTCTTTACTGAAAATATCTTTTCTCCATACTTTTTATTCCCTCTTTATCTTCTTTCCTGCCTTTTACGTATTATTTACTTAATTTTCTCTTTTTTTCTCCTCCTTTTTCTATATAAAAGCCTCACCCCACTCTTTCTACTGGAGTTGAGAGATCTTCACTTTTTTCTGCTTTTTGTAGAGGAAACTATGTGAATTAGCCTTTTTTCTCAAATTGCGCTGCATTTTAGGCTTATTGATTTCCACTGGAAAAACTGCTTATTAACACTTATTTGCCGGGTTAGTATCGAAAAAGTAGCGAACGCTGTGATTAACAGAGATAACAGGAAAAAATTTGAGATTCGTTTTTCGGATGGTTCAGACACACTTGTTTCTCTTAGACTGGAAGGCAGCGAGCTCGACAAATATGTATCCGTACTTTCCAAGCTCCTACCATTAATGCTTTCGCAAGAGACTCTTTCCCAAGATGTGGTTTCTTCTCTGTCATTGGAGAAAACAGTGAAAAAACTTGATGAGGAACAAATCTTTGATGTATTACGCAGACAGGGGGAAACATTAAACAATATTTTGAAAGTTATAAGAGAATTTAGAAATATGGATTTCTCTTCTAGAGATATTAAGAACAGGTATGAGGAAAGAATTGGAAAACCCATCCAATTGAGTACAGTTGCTACCTATCTCATGAGGCTGCATGACAAGGGGCTTCTGATGAGAAGAAAAAGAGGGAGAGAATACATCTATCAGGCTGCAACCATTCTTCTAAAAAATGAATAACCCACGTTTACTCTTCAGCAAGCCTATAGTAAAAAATTTTTCCCCTTCTTTCTCTTATTAAGATTCCTTTCTCAACAAGCCGTTTCAACATTCTGCTAACATGTTCTTTTGATCTTCCAATATGTGCATAGCATTCGCTTACTGTCAGCACTCCTTTTTTCTTAATTTCATCTATGAGTTTTTTCTCCGTCTCAGTAAGATACTCTTTCGGAGGTTCTTTCTTTTTAACCGTCTCCAAGGATCTGTCTACTGTAATCTGATTTACTTCTTCTTTCGGTAATTCAAGTTCTTTCAAGTAAGTGATTATCTTATAGACCGCTTCAGTTAAGAGTCTCGCTCCCTTTTCTACTTTTTCTACTTTTTCAATCGTTTCATCGAGTCTTCTTTCAAAGATTTCAATTTTCTCTTTCAGTTCCAAAAGTCTTTCTTCGATTTCCTTTTCTTTCTTTCCCTTCCAGAACAGTGGTGTCATTTATTTTTGATGCTAAACTGATGCTATTATATTTTTGCTTCTCATCAGGACGTCAATCTTGGTTATTATTCCTTCTAATTGCCCGTTTTTGGTTACTAAAACCGCATTGTGTCCTTTTAAAAGATAATCTATAACGTCTGCTATACTCGCATCCGGCTCAACCATGGGATATACTGAAGAAATGGCTTCCACCACCTTTTTCTGGTAAAATTTCTCAACATCTTTTTCCCTGGAAAAGGCCTTCAAAAGTTCTAACTCCTCCACCGCCCCTATTGGCGCCCCGTTCCTTAATACAGGGAGCTGAGATATACCGTATCTGCGCATTAGCTTAACTGCTTTTTCAATAGTATCATCATGATTTACAACGATGACGTCACGTACAGCTATGTCTATAGCTTTTGTTCCCTTATGCTGTTCTTCCTCTATTAATGCTTCAACTATCTTTCGGAGTGTTGAAAGACGCGGGTCTACCTGTTGTTTTTCGATTCTTGCTATTAATGCTTGACTTACTTTCGCTTTTTTAGCTAGTAAACTCTGGGTTAACCCCTTTCTTTTCCTCTCTTTCCGTATCTCTTCCCCAGGCCGCTTTAGAAGATTAAGGAGATCCATCGCTTGTCTAAGCCTGAGTCAGACAAGGTATTTTTACTTTGCTCTTTTTCTAATGTCAATGATGGCTTTGAGTTTTTCTAAAAGCGCCTTAATCAAATCCTCGTCTTGACCTTTGATTTGCATCATTATGCTTGTGATTTGCATGATTGCACTAAAATGTTCAGCATCCATTAGGCCTATGTATGACATTAATATCAATGTAATTATTGATTTTCTAACGTTTTCCTTGGCTTGGCTTAAAATCCTGAAAAAAGCTCCCTTAGGAATTTTTTTACCGTCAAAGTTTACATATCCATTCTCAACTATTCTCTGTTCTATACTGTTAGAATATAGTATCAGGGCCTTAAGTTGTTTGGAGGTAAGGTTTGATTCTTCCAAGAGTTTTTCCATGATAATGTCGGTTTTTCCATTCTTTTCCCTCATCTTTCTATTTTTGTTAACGACAGGCTCTAGTTATACTTTTTTGTATACCCTGTAAGGTTCAAGCAGCATTTCCCTCGTCTCCGACCGACGGGGAAAGGGAAAAATAGATGTGGGGAGAAAGTTTTTCTTGAAGTATGGCTAGAAGAAGAAGGAGAGAGGCTAAGGTTATTCGTCGGGTTATCCCCAAGATTTTTACCTGTCCGAAATGCGGTATACAGGCTGTCTCTATTATTGAGGATAAGGTCTCGGGGAACGTGAGAGTCGTATGCGGTAATTGCGGTTTGGCAACGAATCTAGAGTATGTTAAGAACATGGAGAACGTTGACTATTTCAACAGGTTTGTAGATAAATATCACAGTGGAGCGCTTTCTTAGCCTCTTTTTAGATTTATATATCCTGCAGCTCGCTTTAAACAGGTTGCAGATAGGTAAAACAGAAAAATACTTACGCGAGAAGATTGAGGAAAACGGTTTCATCCATATAACCTTAATCGATCCTGAGAAAATGAACAGGATCGAGGAAGTAGTCAGGGCGGCTGAGGCCTCAGGTTCCTCTGCGTTCATGGTTGGTGGAAGCACCTCACACAGAACCTCTGACTATGAGGAAGCCATTGTTAAGATTAAATCTAATTCAAAATTGCCTGTGATAATTTTCCCCAGCAACGTTGCAAGCATAGCGCGCGGTGCTGATGCAATATGGTTCATGTCTCTGCTAAACTCGTCAAACCCATACTATATTATCGGCGCGCAAGTACTTGGAATCAAGACCATAAGAGAATTGGGTTTGGAAACTATTCCGATGGCTTATCTGATACTTGGGACGGGTGGAGCGGCTGGATACATAGGTGATGCTAGGCCTCTCCCTTTCGAGATACCTGAGTTGACAGTCGGCTACGCTATGGCGGCTGAGGCTCTCGGCTTCAGATTTATCTATCTTGAAGCTGGCTCTGGTGTTGCGGTGCATGTCCCAGAAAAGCTGATAACCATGGTTAAAAAATGCATTGATGTTCCACTTATTGTAGGTGGGGGGATAAGAGACGGCTTAGCTGCTGAAAATGTTGTTTCTGCGGGTGCTGATGTAATAGTTACGGGTGATGTTTTAGAGGAAACCAGCATTCTAGAGGAAAAGCTTTCCGAGATAATAGAGGGTGGGCGGAAAGGTGCGTTAAAAAAAGGCAACATTAAAGGCTTGGGCCGATGCTGTTGAAGATGAGTATTGAGGAATATAACCGGTTTTTACAGGAAAAATTCTGGAAGGCTTATGAATATGCTATCCGAGCTAAGGAGAATGGGTATGATCCTGAGAAGAAGCCGGAGTCCATAATCTCGTTCTCCCAGGCTGAAACCATAGAGAAGATACTCGGTTTGAATGGGTTTAAAGAGAGGTTTGAAGAGCTTAAAAAAACTCTTCCACCAATCGAAATACCGTTCAAAATAGCTGAAGACATCATACTGGGAAGATTCGGGTCTTTTTCTGAAGAAAAAGCGGCTGAACTTGCTTTGAAGGCGGCACTCGCTTCATTGACGCCTCCAGGGACTACAGCAGCTCCCATAGAGGGCATTGAGAAAGTTCTGATAAAGAAGAATGTCGACAATACTAGGTACCTGGCTGTTTATTTCTCTGGGCCGATGAGGTCTGCTGGAGGCACGGAGCAGGCTCTTTCCATAATTCTTGCAGACTTTATAAGGAGAGTGTTGAAACTTGATAGGTATAAACCTACTAAGGATGAGGTTTCGCGTTATATTGAGGAATTGAGGCTTTATGAAAGGGGTAAAAACAGGTTCCAATATAAGGTTGCCAAGGATCAAATCGCAGAGGTTATAGAGAATCTTCCCGTAGAGATTACTGGCCCACCGTCTGAAGAAACCGAGGTGGTCATTTACAGGGATCTTCCGAGAGTAGAGACGAACAGGCTTAGGGGCGGTGCTTTAAGGATTATAAACGATGGCATAATTGGTAGGGTTAAGAAGTTTGAAAGCATAATAAACAAGCTTAACATATCCGGATGGTCCTGGATATCCAGAATTGAGGTTGAAAGCACAAAGTCAGAATATCTCAAAGAGGTTTTAATCGGGAGGCCCTTCTTCTCGTCTTCTGAATCTTTCGGAGGGTTTAGAATAAGATATGGAAGAGCTAGAAACACTGGGTTGATGGCGATGGGAATACATCCCGTGGCGATGGAGCTTCTCCAAGGCTTCCTGTCAATAGGCTCTCAGCTTAGAATAGATCGGCCTGGGAAGTCAGCCATAGTGATGCCTGTAGATTCGATCATGCCTCCCATAGTTAAGACGCGTGATGGATCCGTGCATCTCGTTGAAAGCGAAGACAAGCTTAAAAGGATTCAACACGATATTTCTAAAGTGCTTTTTCTTGGCGATATTCTCATATCTGTGGGTGACTATATTGAAGGAAACATTTCTCTCGACAAGGTAGGGTATACTGAAGAACAATGGGCCGCAGAGCTCGAGGTTGCTCTTAAAGATAAGGAGGCTAAGATTAAGAGTCTTCCTTTGGAATTTGATTTTCTCTGTGAGATAGTTAAGAATCCGTTTCTAAATATTGATTTTGGAACAGCCTTGCAGATAAGCTTGGCCCTAGATATCCCTCTTCACCCTGCTTTTTACTTTTTCATAGATAACTTAAATGCTTCTGAGCTTCTCCACGTAATGGAATGTTTCAAGAAGGCTAAGGCTGAGGAGGATCATGTTATTGTCCCGATAGAGGATGGTGCTTTGTTAGACGAGTTAGAGAAGATGTGCCTTCCTTTCCAAGTTGAAAACGGGTGTATTAGATTGTCTAAAATCCATGCTGAATTCCTGATATATCTTTCAAGACACACTTTGCCTCCGGCAGGTTCTGAAAAAAATTCTATTGATTATCTAAACTCTGTTCTCCAGTTTAAGATCAAGCCCAAGAAAGGTGCCTTCATATCCGCTAGACTTGGAAGACCTGAGGCGGCAAAACTCAGAGAAATGCATCCTCCTTCTCACGTATTGTTTCCAGTAGGTCTAGAGGGTGGTCCAAAAAGAAACATTGTTGCCGCAGCATCACGTGGGAACATAGTTGTAAATGTTTGCAATAGGTATTGTGAAAAGTGTAACCAACTCACCTTCTATTTACATTGCCCGCAGTGTAAGTCTGCTACCCTACCTGTATACTATTGCACCAAGTGTAATTCGTACTCTAGCTCTGAAGAATGTGAAAAATGCCATGGCAAATGTAATCCCTTTCGTGCAACAAATGTTCCGCTTCAAAGCATTTTAGAAAACGCTGAAAAAATGCTTGGAATTACAATAGGCTCCGAAGTCAAGGGAGTAAAAAGTCTAATGAATAAGAATAGGGTTCCTGAGCCAATTGAAAAAGGGATTCTGAGAGCCAAGCATGGTTTGGCGATATACAAGGATGGAACGATCCGATTCGACGCTACTAATGCTCCGTTAACAGCTTTCAAACCTGAGGAAATAGGGGTTTCTGTAGAAGTGCTGAAGAAACTAGGCTATGATAAGGATGTCGACGGTAACCCTCTTACTGAAAGCAACCAGCTTCTATACCTTTATCCTCAGGATGTAATTCTTCCTAAGGAAATAGGTGATTCTCTAGTTAAAGTCGCGAGTTTTATTGACGAGGAGCTCAGGCTTTTCTATCATGTGGAACCATACTATAACATTAGGACAAGAGAGGATCTTGTGGGGCATCTTGTTCTAGGGATTTCTCCTCATACGCTTGGGGCTATCGTTGGTAGAATAATCGGTTTTACCGATTCACAAGTCATCTTCGCACATCCCTTCTGGCATCAGGCTAAAAGAAGGGACTGCGATGGAGACGGGGACTCCATAATTCTTCTTTTAGACGCCCTCCTAAATTTCTCGAGGCATTATGTTCCTGATGCGGCGGGAGGATTAATGGATACTCCGCTCATAATAATGCCTATTTTAAAACCTGATGAAATAGACGATCAGGTCTATAATATGGAAAACATGGCTAAATATGGTAAAGATATTTACTTGTTAGCTGAACAGGGTGTGAAGCCCAAGGAACTTTTAGACAAAATGCAACTGGTCAGTAAAGACAGTCTTAACATAACTTGGTCTCATAATACGAGCAATATCGTAAAAGGTGTTAAAAGAAATATCTATAGTACTTTAAGCTCCATGGAGAGAAAATTAAAACTACAGTTAGAAGTTACTTCTCTCCTAACAGGGATAGACAAAAAGGATTTTGCAGAAAACCTTTTGAATTCCCATTTGTTAAAAGACATTTCTGGAAACATTAAGACGTTTCACATTCAGAAATTCCGGTGCAAGAAGTGTGGCAAAAAATTCAGGAGGCTCCCGCTGGTTTCTAAATGTACCTCTTGCGGAGGGGAGCTTCTTCCGACGGTTTACATAAGTGGTGTTAAAAAGTACTTGGCTCTTGGGAAAAAAGTTTTAGCATCATATCCGTTGGACCCGTATTTTTCAAGCAGTCTCGAGTTACTAGAGAAGGAGCTTTCGCTCTTTCTTACGAAAGAAGACAATACATTTCTTACTCAAAAGAAGTTGAAACATTATTTTTAATAAGTATTGTCTTTAATGACCTTCTTCATTCCTATCAGCCTATATCCACATACAGGACAAATAGTTCCGGTATATCCGGAGTATTTTCTTTTACATGCGGGACAATACTTGACATACAGGTATGTTTTTCTTATTTTCTTCATCCCTATCGAAATATACTTCAGGTTTAGAATCGCAGCCGTGTTCTGAATATCATAATCGTCGGTTATTATCTCAATATCATAATCCTCCTCGCTATGCAGCTCGTAGCCTAAAGCCAGAATCTTAATATCTGGCTTTGAAAGCTTGTCGTACAACCCGTATTCCTTGGCGGTCCTCTCTACTTTCTCCATGCCTCCAGCAGAAGGCTCTCGGATCACCAGTTTTCCCAGCATCATCGCTGTCTTTATTCTTATCCATCTTCTGCCTATTTCCCCAATCTCGTCTAGAAGTTCTCTTATGGTGAATGATTCTCTTTTGAGGGAGTTTGGGTCTACTCCCTGTATTATGGCTGTAGAATCCAGAACATATCCTTCCTTAACCGTTTTCAACCCCTCCTATCAGCCTGCCCATACGCTTAATGTTGAAAGAACTTGAGAAACGTATAATGTTAACTGTTTCTGTCGAACCCGTGATCTCTATGGTTTCTTTAGGATCCACCTTAAATGCCTCCTCCCCGTCTATTATCATCTGTATTTCTTCGCCACTTAAATATTTCACTTTTATAACCGCATCCTTATTAACTATTAGTGGTCTCAAGGGTTTTCGTGCGCACAATGGGGTGCATACTAGTATATTTACGTTGGATAAAACAAACGGCCCTCCCGCGTTGAGGGAGTAGGCGGAGGATCCGAGCGGGGTTGAAATCAAAACCCCGTCTCCCTCTACTATGAAGCCTCCTTCCTCCAGCTCTACGGATAACGTTACTTGTTTTAAACCCATTATGTTCCTAATCACAACTTCATTCACCGCGGTAAGCACCTTGCCACTATAGCCTATTCTCAGTTTGAAGCATTTCTCAACTAGAAACTCGTTGTTCCGATACTTTATCAGATAGGAAGCCAATTTCTCAGGATCCGCCTCCATCAAATAGCCTTTTTTGCCCATGTTAACCGGCAGGATTACGCCTCCGTTTTCAACCACCCGGCAGGTTCTAACAAGGGTTCCGTCTCCCCCCAGGCAGACGATTAGGTCAAAACCTTCTAGTCTCTTTCCCAAGAGGCTTGACAACGAGTATTCTTCAATAGACTCCGGCTTCAAAAGCTTCTCAACCATATCGATAACCCTCAGAGCCTCAGGCTCCCTGGTTTTATAGACTACCGCTATCCTCCTCGCCTCCACCATCTCGATGCATAAGTTTTTTAAATACGCAGCTTATTAGTTTTCCCAAAAATGGGTAAAGTAGTCGAACTAGGAGAGTTAAAAGAGGGGTCTTGGCTCATGATCGACAATGAGCCGTGTCAAATAGTGGAGGTTTCGCACTCTAAGCCCGGAAAACATGGCAGTGCTAAGGCCCGGGTCGTAGGCATAGGCTTGTTCGACGGGTCTAAACATACCCTGCTAAGCCCTGTTGACACTAAGGTGGAAGTCCCTATGATAGAGAAGAGAAACGCCCAAGTGCTTGCATTAATAGGCGACAATGCGCAAATAATGGATCTTGAAACATACGAGGTTTTCGAAATACCGTTGCCCCAAGATCAGAGTCTTAAAAACAGTATTGTTCAAGGAGTAACCGTGGAGTACTGGCGAGTTGGCGGGAGACAGAAAATAATGCGAGTTAAGTGATTTTTAAAGTTTCAACTGGTTCAGGCATACTTATCAATGATGCTTTTAATCTTTTCAACTTTTTCAAGTGTTAAGAACTCCTTATCTCTCCCACCCGACAGGATTGCCATTATCTCGTGCTTACTCTTCGGCAGTATGTTGACGAGCATAACGGCCTCTTTTCTGGTAAGGCCCGCCTCCTTCATAAGTTCTTCCAATAGCTTTTTAGCCTTGTCCGCGGGAAGTTTAGACGCTTCTTTCAAGTAATCTAAGACCAGTCGCTGATATTGCTTCAAATCCTCCTGTGCGGAAAGGATTTCAAGCGCCTCAGGTATCGTTATATCTGTTTCAGATATCTTTTGAATACCCATTACCTACAGTCTCTTCAAATGCTCGGGTCTTGCAATTAAAGTTTTTGTTTTATCTCCATCTACTACTTTGATGATGTATGCTCTTCCCCTTTTGCCTATTACAGTCCCTATTTTACCGTAGAACCTCCTGTGAGGCATTCCCTTATGGACGGAAGGGTCGTATTTTAGGACTACCCTGTCGCCCGGCCTATAGTCTTGCAAAAGGTATGAGGGAGGTTTTATTCCCCTCTCTCTAACTTTTTTCCTAAGCAGGCTCCTTGTTTTTATCCTTCTCCCTGAGGTTTGAGGCATTTTTTACTTAACCACCTTCAATACCCGTCACTTCCATCTCCACTATTTTAATCTTAGTGTTAAGAAGCCCAGCTACGGAGGGGGTTGTTCTCCCCTCGTCCCCATGGAGAAGCTCTTTAACGTAAAGCCCTCCACTGCAAGTTATAGATGCCTCATAAAGGTTACCTCCAAGCCTTCTAAAAACAGCTTTATAAACGACTTTTTTCCTAACCTTATCCTTCCTCCTTTTCAATACTCTTAAGGGGGTTCTCTGGTTTACCACGACTCCGGTGAGCCTTTCCGATAAGTCTCTTAACTCTTCTTCCGAAACTTCTCTTTCGGTTTCGAACACAACTCTGTAACTCTTCTTGTGAATTTCCGCCTCAAGCTTAAGCTTGGGGACTTCGGAATAAGTTGCATTCAGGAATCCAGTTATCTCAACCATGTTTCCAAATCTACTGTTAAATTCTGAACGCAGTTTCTCCAAATCCACATTTCTAATCTTGGGCTCAAGTATTTCAACTATGAAGGGTCTTCCCTCCCCAAGCATCTTTACATCAACGTCCTCTCTCCCGGCGCCGTGAAATTTTAAACCTCTGCCATTGTAAGCTGGTAAAAGGATTTCTTCTAGCATTTTTTCAATGGAAGGAGTCGTATTCTCACCGTCGGTTCCCCGCCATTTCGTTTGAGCGATTCCCCCGACAAGCTTTTTGTAACTGGATTTAAGGAAAATCGAATTTATCTGCGTCGAAACTCGTTTTCTCACGGCATCGTATACGAAGAGAACATCCGGCCTCTTCATCTCCGGCTTTCTCTGCAACGTTTTTTCGATTTTTCTAATTATCTCTCTGTTGAGCTCGTTTTTCAAAGCCTCTCCAAACTTCAGCTTAAAGAAAGATTTCACCTTCTCATCTTTCTCCTCGATGGAGACCGGTAGCGTAAGCCCTGCGTAAAAAGTTTTGAATTCTATTTCCGACGATTTCTCAATGATTCTGGCAGCAGCATTCTCTATTAAAGAATTGATTTCATTTTCGCAAATATAACAAGGCTTAGGAACCACATTCAGACCAAAGTTCTTTTTTATAAAGCTTAGCGAGGGTCCATGCCCGGATTCGGCCAAGGCTTTAACTATTTTCAAAGCCTTTCTAGGTTTTTCCTCTCTAGTCAGCATTTCGTTCATGAAAAGAAAGTCTTTTAAAACCTTGCCCTTGGCCTCATTGTCGGGGGACGGTATAAGGTTTGAAAACTGTCTGCCAAGACATCTGTCGCAAAGCGGGATAGATACTACAAGCTTTTTCAAATACTTCAACAAATCCATTTTTAAAACCTCAGATGAGGAAGTTTTCTTAAGGCTTCTTTCGACATTTTTCTAATGGCTTTTTTCGTGGCAGTATATTGTTTTATAAGTTCTCTGACATCTTTCTCCGAAGTTCCCGATCCCCTTGCGATACGTTTAACTCTTGAAGAGTTTAACATAGTGACATCATTTCTCTCCTCAATATTCATTGAGTTTACAATTGCCTTCCACCTTTTTAACTTCCCCATAAACTCTTCCAGCTCCTTCTTATCCAGCTTTCTTCCTCCGGGAAGATTCGATAATAGTGCTTGAAGATTGCCAATCTTCCTCACACTCTCAAGCTGCTGTATGAATTCTTCGATAGTAAACTTACCCTGAACCATCTTCTGCATTCTAAGCCGCTCCTCCTTAGACATTTGTTGAACCCTGGCGACTATAGATTCTAAATCCGGTCTTCCAAGAAGTCGGGAAACAAATTTAACTGGGTCAAACTCTTCAAACTCTTCAAGACCTTCGCCAACTCCTACGAATACTATTGGTGCTCCAACAGAAGCGACTGCTGAAAGAGCCCCACCGCCCTTGGCTGAACCGTCTAGCTTAGTAACTATGACATACCCTACTTTCGCAACCTTGTTGAAGGCTTCTGCCTGAGCTCTTGCTTGCTGGCCTATCATAGCGTCTATGACAAGTATCGCTGCAGTAGGATTAACCTCGTCTATTATCTGCTTCATTTCGTTCATTAAGGACTCTTCCGATCTGTGTCTCCCAGCAGTATCTACGAGAACAACTTCAAGATCTAGTCCTTTAGCCCATTTTACACCGTTTTTTATGACTTCTACGGAGGAATTTCCCAAAGGCTCTACGTAAAGCGGTATGCCAGTACCCTCTAAAAGTTGTCTTAGCTGGTCTGCAGCACCCGGTCTGAAAACATCTCCAGATATAACCCCAACTCTTCTATTTCTCTTCTTGAGAAAATAAGCAACCTTACCGACACTCGTAGTCTTCCCTGAACCCTGTATTCCCATGAAGACGAAGATGTTAAGCTGATGGGGTAGGATGCGAAGCTCTTTCTTCTCGCCACCAAGTATCCGGATAAGTCCTTGGTAAGTTGCATATACAACCCTGTCTTTTAAGGATAATCCATGCTCTTCTCTCGGCTCTTTAAACTCTTTCTTAATCTCTTCAGTAAGCTGGCTTACAAGCTTGACGTCAACATCCCCCATTATCAATGCTCGTTGAATCTCCCGTAAATATTCTGCAACCTCTTTCTCACTTACATATGCCTGTCTAGTGATAAACTTGAGCGCATTCTGAAGCCTCTCCGAAAGGCTTTCAAGCATTTTCAGTCGTCCCCCTCAATCAGCCTCTTAACCTCGTCCCTGAGAATAATCGGGTCCGCTCTTCCATCAAGCTTCTTTTGAACCTCTCCGCATATAAAATCAACTATCCGCTTATTTTTAGAAGCATTTTCTCTAAGACCTGGTTTTTCCTCTAAAATATTCAGAACCATTTGCCTGAGCATGCCTGGGTCCCTTATTATGCTAATGTTTTTCCGCTTAATATATTCTTCAACATCTTCCCCTGTTAAAACTACGTCCCAGAGAATACTTTTAGCCATACGCGGGGTCAAAGCACCCTCCTTAACCATGTTGACAAGCTTAGCCAGATTCTTAGGCTTAAACCTGCTTTTTCTGTAGTCCACGCCACACTCCCGCCATCTTCTCACAACCTCGTTGGTAAGCCAGTGTGCAACCTCCTTAGGATCATTTGAAAACTGTAATGCTTCCTCAAAGAAATCTGCAACGGGCTTCTCCATCACTAGGGTTGAAGCCAATTTTTCAGGCAACCCATAGGTCCTGATGAATCTTTCTAGCCTCTCGTCAGGCAGTTCAGGCAAGCATCTTCTAATACTCTCAACAAGCTTCTCGTCAACCAGTATCGGCGGAATATCCGGCTCGGGGAAGTAACGGTAATCCTCCTCAGTCTCCTTCTCTCTAGATGCTGCTGTAACCCCCTCTTTTTCCCCCCACCTTTTCGTAACAGTACTCTCCAGCTTAGGAAGATACGTTAACCTGAGTTCTTCGAAACGCAATGCCTGCTCCACTTCTCTAAAGGAATTAATGTTTTTAATCTCTACCCTTGCTCCTCCAGCATAAGAAACGTTTGCATCACACCTCATGGATCCCTCAAAGGAGGGGTCTAGGACACCAA
>JAFNIQ010000029.1 GCA_017601395.1 Candidatus Brockarchaeota archaeon | reverse complement strand
TCTTCTTCTCGCTCTCTTGGCCTTAACAATACGCCTGCCGATACTCTGTAAAGCATAATGCTTAGCTGCAATAATCATGGACTATGGGTGTTTCAAGAAGCAGTAAAAATGAGAAGTTATATTACCATACATTATGCCAGTATAAAACTAAGCATGTCTCGGTTAATCAAAACTTATAAAAGTCCCGTGGGAAGCCTAGTTGAAAAATGGCTGGAAAAAATGCCGGCCCTTTCGTACTTTCAACAACCGGGGCGGTGCTGATTCTTACAGGAGTTCTTATTCTCGCCTTCAGCAGCCACTACTTGTCTCTTCAGCCTGTTATCAACCTCGCCACCCTGATTCTCGCAGCAATCATTCTAGCGGGAGCACTGTTAACCGGCCAAGAGAGCGAGAAGAAGATTGTAGCCGGCTCGGCAATAGTCCTAGGCCTATCGACGATTGTTTTCTGCTTCTCCCTGCTACCGGTTTTCCTACCTTACGCTGGAAGATACATGCCGTATATTTTCATGCCGCGTAGCCTAGGCACATCAGGCCTCATAGATTTTCTAGGAGGCTTTATACCGTCCGCCATAGGGATAGTGGGTGTTATACTCTGCGTCGCCGGAGCCACGCTTGAATTAAGGAGGAAGCATTTACCCTCATCACCCTATTTGTCTAAAGTGCAGGTGAGCGAAACTGAAGAATCTATAATCTGCCCGGATTGTGGAGCAGTAAATAGTGCGAGCTACAAGTTCTGCTTCAAATGTGGAGCCAGGCTGAAACCCGTGAAGCCCATGAAGACTGAGGAGGCTTTGACGGTGGAGGCGGTAGTTTGTCCCGTCTGCGGGAAGCAGATAACTGGAGGATCCAAGTTCTGCAGCCAGTGTGGCACACCACTGTCCGGGGGTGAGCAGCTTCCCCCGCCACCGCCAGATATAGAGAGCAGGCTTGAAAAACTGGAGGAAAGGATTGAGAGGCTGGAGAAAACTTTAGAGAAGGCTGAGCGACCGGAAGGCGAGGAGGAAATCCGGGTGGAAGGCGAAGCCGGAGAAAGCATATTTGGGGAATACACTCCCGATTAACATCTTGGCTTGCATCCCAATCAATGTTGAAGAACAGGTGCCTGAAAGCCTCTTGCTGCAGGCTCAGGCTTTAAGCCTCTCGGAGACCACGTGGCCCACATAGAGGCCTGAGGCGGCTGCTTGAGACAACCCCCTTGTGATGCCGGCACCGTCTCCAACTGCGAAAAGGTTTTTGACAGGTGTCTCGCCATGCTCGTCGACCTCAACCCTGGATGAGTAGAACTTGGCTTCAACACCGTAGAGAAGCGTGTCATGCTTCGAGAAAACCCCCGGAATAAAGGTGTCCAAGGCCCTGAGCATTTCAACAATGTTTGAAAGAATCCTGTATGGGAGGATGAAACTTAGGTCCCCGGGCGTTGCATCGGGCAGCGTCGGGGTTATAAGGCTCCTGCTGAGGCGTTCGTGAGTAGACCTTCTCCCCTGCAGGAGGTCGCCTAGTCTTTGAACCACCACACCGTTTGAAATAAGGTTTGCAAGCTTGGCTATCGACATTCCGTATTCAATGGGCTCTTTAAAAGGCTCCGTGAAATCCGTTGAAACAAGCACCGCGAAATTAGTGTTGTCAGTCCTGTAACTGTTATAGCTGTGGCCATTCACGGTGACAATATCCTCGTAGAACTCCGTTAAAACCTCTCCATGCGGGTTGACGCAGAAAGTCCTCACGTTGTCGTCAAACCTTTTCGAAACGTACTTAAGCTTCGGCTCATACAGGTCGCGAGTAATGTCATCCATTATTTCCGCCGGAACCTCGACTCTGACACCGAGGTCCACAGGGTTACGTTTCATAGGGATGTTGAGCCTCGTAAACTCCTTCCTCAGCCATCCTGCTCCAGACCTACCTGGGGCGACTACGATGAACCTTCCAAACATGTTTTCACCATTCTTTGTCTTAACGCCCTTGGCAACACCGTTTTCAACGATGAAGCTTTCAACTTCAGTCATAACTCTCACTTCGATGCTCTTTTCAAGATCATCCT
The DNA here is from genome assembly GCA_017601395.1 of Candidatus Brockarchaeota archaeon. Taxonomy (GTDB): domain Archaea; phylum Thermoproteota; class EX4484-205; order EX4484-205; family JAAOZP01; genus JAAOZP01. The sequence goes on along the minus strand of JAFNIQ010000029.1, from coordinate 17,328 downwards.
TCATCCGGCTCAGTATTTTAAACGAGAGGTCTGACCCCATGTGTCTAACAGGATTCCTCTGAAGCTTCAAGCCAGCTAGGCTAGCCCTCCTTCTCCACTCTTCGAAGGAATCCTCATCTTCACCGTAAACCTTCTCCGGCGCCCCGTAGCTAAGGAAAATATCGTCAACCCTCTTTATGTATTGACGGGTCTTCTCAGACGACAAGATCTCTGGAAGCCAGCCTCCAACGTCCGGGTCAAGAGTAATCTTCCCGTCTGAGAAAGCTCCTGCACCACCCCAGCCACTGTAAACGTTGCAGACGCCACACCTGACGCACAGCTTGTTAAGCCTCCTCGCGGGACATGTTCTATCCCTGATGTCACGCCCCTTTTCAAGAATCAGGATCGACGCGTCCGAATGCTTTTCAAGGACGCTTAAAGCACAGAATATTCCAGCCGGGCCCCCTCCCACTATTATCACGTCATGCATACTGCTTCCTTTCCCCAACCCTCCCAACTGATACTTTTAAGTTTACCGTTTAGATAATGCTACTCAGACTTGAGGAGAATCGGGATAATAGGCTCTGGAAAAGTAGGGTGCTCTGCGGCAACTTTCCTATTAACTGAGGCTGACGAAATAGTGCTTTACGACATTGTCCCCAAGCTGCCATTTGGAGAAGCCCTAGACTTGCAGAACGCGGCTGAGGCTCTTGGTTTAAACGTTGAGGTTAAGGGGACTAACGATATTTCCCTTCTCCACGGCCTAGATATTGTTATCGTAACAGCGGGATTTGGAAGAACCCCGGGGATGAGCAGGATGGACCTTTTAAACAGGAATCTTCCAATAATCGAGGAGATAGCTAAAGAATACGGTGGTGGGAGAGACCGTGAAACAGTATTCATAATCGTGACGAATCCCGTTGACGTTTTAACCTACGTTTTCTGGAAGAGAAGCGGTGTTGAGAGACACAGGGTGGCGGGCTTAAGCGGCATCTTGGATTCGAGCCGTTTAAAAACGATAATGAGGATGAGCAGGGGAATCAGGATAAGCGGCCTATGCTCGTTCGTGCTGGGGGAGCACGGTGAGAACATGGTGATTCTTAGAGATAGGATGCGTGAAGAATACGGGTTGAGCGACACAGACCTAGATATGGTTTTAAGCGAGACTGTTAAGGCAGCAGCCGAGATAATAAGCATGAAGGGAGCCACGGTCCACGGACCGGGCGCGTCGATAGCCAGAATGGTTGAAGCAGTGCTATCAGATAAGGGAGAAGTCCTGCCGGCTTCAGCCGTCTTAGACGGGGAATACGGGATAAAGGATGTTTGCCTAGGGGTGCCTGTTAAAGCAGGGAGAGAAGGCTTCAAAGTAGTTCAGGAAAAGCTAAGTGAGAACGAAGTGAACATGTTGAAGAAGGCTGCTGAAAGCATCATAACAGTATTAGAGCAAATAGGATGTAGAAAATAAAGAATGTGATACGCGTTGCCTTACACGGGTTACCCTTTGCAGAATGTCACGCTTGCAACCGCGTTAAACCCTTAGTGTCCGCTAAGAATCTAGAACGCCTCTCTATGTCTCGGCTGTTTTAATTCACCGATCATGAACAGTGGCTTAAAAGTTTGCATAATGATGCTGCCGGTTTTTCCAGTACTGCTGAGCTATTTCAAAGAAGTTTTCTAGAATCTTTTTTCCATCAGGATGCTCCTCGTCAAAGATTTGCGGGTGAAACTGAACCCCGTATAGTGGGCGCATTCTATGCTTCATCGCCTGAATACGGCATTCCTCCGTAGATGCTAAGAGGTCGAAGCCCGAGGGAAGCTCCTTAACCTCGCAGTAATGATGCTCGTCAACGTGGATAACGTCCCCAAGGCCGTTGAAAAGGGGGTCTCTCTTAACAATCCTAACCGGCAGGAAGCCTTTCTCCACAAAGTATCCTTCAAGATGCGTACCCGCGTTTCTATCCTCCTCTCCAGGTTTTAGACGGCGAATGGGCGAACAACCAAGCTCGCGGCGCGGATGCCAGTAGGCCATACCGATCACCTGGTGCCCGCCGCATATCCCTAGAACAGGGACCTGAGCCTCACTAATTATTTTAAACTCCCTAGCCCAGTCGTTATTCACAAACTGCTCCCATGGAGTGCCGCTGCCGCTCAGGATGACTGCCAACGGCTCCAATTCTTGAACCTCCTCCAGTGAACACCTGCTGTAGTGCCTCACAACACACGGACCCGCATAGACACGGTAAATCTCTCTACGCATGTTCTCGTAGCGTTTCTCCGCCTCCTCACTATCAGGATCAATATCGCTATTGTCAACATAGTAGATGAGGCTACTCATATCTACACTTCTCAACCCGAATTAGTAGCGAAAATTATAAAGCTTTAAAACCTGAGGAAATGGGCAGGCTTCTTAATTCAAGACGTAAAATCTACCTCACCCGGTTAAGGCTCGCTGGAAATGTCTGCTTAAATCCTTAAGATAACAGGAAATAATTGTATTGAAGAAGGGGAAATGTGGAGTCTACTGCGAAAAATGTCCTTATTTCAAGAAACCCTGTACTGGCTGCGTGATTGAGACTTGCTTGGTGGATAAGTGCATTAGGGGTACTTCTTACACTGGGATAACGCATCCGAGGAGCTTCTGCAGGCTTAGGCCGTATTGCCCGATTGGAGGTAGGGATAGGCCTCCCCCGATGCTGATTCAACCTCTAGGAAGAAAGCAAATAACAAGAGTAAGGTTCTCCAAGTTTATACCTGAGATAGATATTACTGATCAAAGGTCCTGGGTTTGGAAGGATGGTTTTCAAGTATCAGCGGTTTTCGTGCCGCTCTGGCAGCCGCTTGCAAATGAAAACATACTGTCCAAGGCTTCGAATAAGGGACTCCACGATTACCTCGGGTTCGACGGCAAAATACTGTTGTCTACGGTTATGCCCGACGAGCTTATCGATAAGCTTGGAACCGAGGATTATTTCAGGCTGATTGAAAACCTAAGGCCAGACGCCACCATGATTCCAGACAACTATACATACACTGACGTTCCACTCTACCAATCTTGGTCTCAGACAATAAGACTCGTTTCTCTGGCGAATGACTTCCTTAAGCTAGATGTTCCTCTGATAGGTCTGGTTAAGGGTGCCAACCTACGCTAGATGGATTGGGCCGTTAGGAGGCAGGCTGAGATGGGTTTTGCTTCGTTTGTGATGCCTGCGAGGGAGCTTTTCGAAGAGGAGATGCTGGATTACCTTCTTCCACAGATCTTACTGACCCTAAAAACAAGTTATAAAAAGAGGAGCGATTTCGAGCTTCTCCTCTACGGTGTCGGCGTTAAGCTCTAGAGGTATAAGGATGTCAGTTTAAGCAACCTCTCTTGGTTCCTGAGGGCGAAGCATGGGGAATACTATTGGGACGGATTATTCTACGACCTTAGGGATCCGGTGATCAGGTTCGAAGAGTGTTACTGCGAGGCCTGCAGAGGAACGATGCCGCAAGACATTATCGACCTCTGGTTCGAGGATAAGGAGCGTGCAATGAGAACGCTGGCTTTTCACAATCTCCAAGACCTAAGCCGACTGCGGCGGAGAAGATAGAGAATGGGCGGGGGCTCAGCAGTAAGACAGCACCAGAGAAGGTTCCTCCAAGGCGAGCCAGAAGAAACTGGTAGAAAGGATGAATGCGTAGAAGCCTACTGGACGGTTAAAACATTTGGAGAATACGAGGTGCGTGAAACGAAGGATAGCGAATATGAACTTTTTAAAGAGGGCATTGCCATCGGCACGTTCTCAGAGGCGCATGTCGAAGAGGAAAGAGTCCTGTTCCCTTTAAGCCGCGGGATGCTGCTTGAAGTATCAGAAGGAGGAGTCAGAGAAATAGCCACTCCGGAGAAGGCAATACTTATGGGAATGATAGCCTCTGACGGGAGTAACACCTTCCGTCGGGAAAAGCGTTCAGAAGGTGGGTACCGTACCGAATATTCGATCAGATTCTATTCAGAAAACAAAGAGCTCATAAGGATCTTTGACGAAGTGTCTGAAAAAAATATATGACACGGCTTCACATCATTATATAAGGAAGAGAAACGGCTTAATCACTGCAACAATATATAGCAAGGGGATCTTTTACGATCTGGGCGATTTAGGTTTAAAGCCAGCACCCTATGAATTCCATGTACCCATAGAACACCTCGACAATGAGGGGAAAAAGGCTTTTTCTCAGGAGACGGAAATGTCTCTGTATTGGGAGACAGGATCATTATAAGATTTTACTCGACATGCAGAAGTGGAATAGAAGAATTACATCAAATTTTTAAGGATCTGGGTTTTCATCCTAATGAAATTATGAAAGAGGAGGAATCTAGAGGTAGAACAACGTATAACTTTACAATTCCAGCTGAAGAACACATAAAGTTCATAGAGGAGATAGGAAGTTATAAGCCAAAACACATACTTATATTTGAAGAATACAAGAGGAGATTGGAGGATCGTGAGAAAGAATGAAAGAAGCTATGATCTGGGGATGGGGAGACGAGCCTGAGCTAGCCGGAAAAAACGCTGAGAGATATATAAGCAAAAGGTGGAAAGCCACAATGACAGAATGCTCGATTACAATTACCGGTAGAATCACCGAAGAAGATGTGCTTTTCAGAATCACCGCATATATAAGTGGTAAGCCTAAGGGTGTAAAGAATCTGGTAGATAATATGTTTGATGCAAGTTTAACCGGAAAGGGAAAAGTATATTCCATCACGGTTGGCTTCTATGACTACGTGGCCTCCGATGAGGAGAAGTATAGAGATAGTTTGCCTAGTGTCAAGGAATCCTGTAAAAATCGAATGCAAATCCTTATGCAAAGGTTTAAAAAGCATCCCCGAGTTAAGGCATTGCTTGGAAAAGAGAATTCGCTTGTGGTAATTCCAGTGACAACTTTGCTCTGCGAATTGGAATCAGGGCAAGCCGATAAAGTTATCGTTAAAGCTGGTAATTATAATTTAGAAGATATTCTGAAGGTACTCCATCTTCTCACCGATAAGTTGATTGAACGCAAGGTTGCCACGAGGATCCTCGGATATAGCCTAAGGGACGACATGGAAAAGTTGGAAATAAATGATCTGTATGTTGAGAAAGGAAAAGTATACCTGTGGCTTGGACATCCAGCCGTTAAGCATTGAAGTGAAAATGGACCGGGTGGGACTCGAACCCACGACCCCCCGCATTCTGGCCTTTTTACTGGTCGCCAAGCGGGTATTCTACCACTGAACTACCGGCCCCAGCATTAACCTTGTTTCCTAATGATATTTAAGCTTTCCCTATAATCTTAATGGATCCGAATGGGCCACAACGTGGAAAAAACTATATTTTCCTGACTGGCTGTAAGGCCAGTATAGATGCCGATAAAAAATTTCTATCTATTGACGAGGCGACTGTTTAATGAAAATAGGTTTCGAACGTGATGATCCGATGCCATTTAAGTATGCGTATACTAGATGTTGTTTTTTATAGGGCTTTTATATGATCAAAATGTTTTGAACCGTTCAGCAGCGTGAGCCATGCGATTGATAAACAAGCAAACCAGCATTGAATAATTGGGTCGAAAACCACTAATTATTCCATGCTAGACACCGTGTCTAACCTTGCTTTAACCCTGCATAGATGGCCTGTAAACTCATCTTTAATAGGTTGTTGCTAAGCTTTCCAAAGAAGGAAAACCCATAAAAACCCTTTTGAAGCTTTAACCCGTAGTTGGTGGACAGGGCGAGGATAAAAATAGTGAGTAACGAGCTGAACGATCTCCAAACAGTAGTTGACCAAATACTTAAGATAGCCAAGGAGAACAATGTTAAGGTTTCAGGCCCTATTCCGCTTCCGAGAAAAGTTTTGAAGGTTACCACTCAAAAGAACCCTAGTGGACAGGGCACGATAACCTGGGACAAATTTGAAATGCGTTTCTACAGGAGGCTGATCTACCTTGGGCTTAACGATAAGGCTCTTAGAGCACTAACGACGATACGGATACCGCAGAACGTCATAATAACTCTCGACCTAATCTCTTGAGAAACCTATTCTCCTCCTAATCATGAACAGGAGGATTTTCAAACCGTCTTTAAGCGGGTTTAGTTTTGAAACGCCTATCCTGCTGTAATATCCTATTCTGACTTCGACTATTCTAAGGCCCTTCCTGCACGCTTCGGTTAAAACTTCTGTCGAGAAGGGCATCCCGTTCTCCCTCAGCCTCATCTTCAAGTAGGCTTCCCTCGAGAAAACCTTCATCCCCGTCTGAGTATCCATAATTCTTTTCAGGAAAAGCATTGAGAAAAGAGTGTTCACCATGAAGTTTCCAAAGTATCTTGCGGTGCTCATGCCTGCCGGCTTGCTTCTGAACCTCAAGCCTGTGGCCACATCCGTCTCCCCCTTTCTAACAATGTCGACGAGCCTCTTTAAGTCAGCCGGGTCATAGGTTCCATCCCCATCCATAAAGGCGAGCACCCTGCCCCTGGCTTTCTCCAGCCCTTTTCTTATCGCCGCCCCGTATCCTTTTCTCTCCTGCTTAACTACGATTACCCCGAGGGATGAGGCTATCTCAGCAGTTTTATCGTCGCTTGAGTCCACGATTATGATTTCCGCCCCGGGAAGGCTTCTCCTAACGCGCTCTATAACTAGCGCTATTGATTTCTCCTCGTTCAGGGTTGGAATGATGATGGAGACGTCGCTATGGTCCTGCACCGCAGGATGTTTTCTGCTTCACAGGATGAAATGTGTTTGTCACACGGATGAAATCCAACCTACAAATCTCCTTAAAAACCATTGCAAAATGATTTTCCCCCTTTTTTCAATTCATTTTAACGGAAATTTCTTTAAAAAACCTTTTTCAAATCATTTTCAGAAATATTCAACTCTTTAATCGTTAAATCTCTTATTTTCGGCATGTAGAGGAGTATTATTGGGATATTTTCCGGGCCAATGTCTAAAACGTATTCTCTAATGGACTCATAGAGTGCCTGCACACTGCTGTCGGCTGAGAAAGAGACTGAGCCACGGTTTCCGATTGAGAAAAACAGGCCGGCCTCCCTGCACGACTTAAGGTATCTGAGTATGAAAGAGTTGACGAAGTTCTGCGCTGTGCGCCTGCTCCATTTCATTCGGAAATGCGGATGGTTTGAGACGAGGAACCCGGCTAGGTTCTTCTGTTGAACGGTTTTCCCGCTTGCTGAACCAGGGTTCTGCAGCTCCAGGAACGCCATGCACACCATTATGAACAGTGGGATGGGCGAGACGTTTTCCAAGTCGGCTGCCTTCCTGCTGCCAGCCGGCATCGGCCTGGGGCCGAGGATGAACCCTGCTAAGTCGCTTAGAGGAAACTCCTTATGGTTCTCCCAGAGTCTAAGTATCTCTTCGGCGAGCCTTTTCGAGAAGGAAGTGTTTAGGCTGCTGATTGTCTGAGACGGCCTGATGCTTTTAAGCTCCTTCCTCAGTTCTTCGATCGCCCCGCTGCTTGAAACAGTCATCCTTTCGATTATTCTCGTCAAGACTTTTATCGCATTATCCTGTTTCTCAATAGTCTTCTTGCTTATGTCAACATCCCTCCTAATCCCCTCCAGAATGCTCAGCAGGTCGTCCATCGTCGCCTCCGCCCCGCTTCTGGTTTCAAACTGGCCTAGGGAGAACTGTTTCACCCTGGAGTCCATTAGCTGAGTGTTTATGCTGAGCAGGAAAACCCCGGTGACTATCTTAGGGAAAACAGTGTCATACTCCGTGTAACTCAGCCTGATTATTTCGGCACCACCGGTCAGGGAGAAGAACACTACAGCAATATATGTTAGAAACATCATTACGTAGACGCTTGCCCTATAGTTTAGAGCCACCTCGGCGGACAGGTAGAGGAAGATCAGCTCGAGAAAGAAGATGAAGGTCTCGTACATGAACCATTGCGTCAGGTAGCGTGGGAGTAGGACGTCGGATAAGACGAATGAAATTATGCTTGAAAAACCTATTACTAGCGTTCCCGCGTAGAGCAGGTATCTTATTTTCTTCCTCTCCTCAAAAGGCGAAACAAGTATCCGGATCTGGAATATGAATATTTTTGCAAGCACTGAGAGGATTAGGAATACCGTGAGCATCGAGATCACACCCCTAAGGTTCTGAAAGTATAGAAAGCTGGGCTTACCGAGGTAGAGCAGGACTGCAACGAAAATCATTAGAATAGGCAGAATAGTGTAGGATGTAACCCGGAGGCTTTCAACAAGTATTAGGAAAGGATTTGACCTGCTTCTTTCAAGCCTAAACTTATCCGCCCCACCCACTATGAGGGTCGCGACTAGGGCAACTGTTCCAGCCTGAAGCATCGGGACAGCTAGGAAGAACTTGGCGACATCCAGAAGGATTGAGATGGAGAAGAGGTTTATCGTTACTAGAAGCAGTATTATATATAGCTTGCTGAAGCCACGCTGCCTCAGCCGGTAGAACTCCACTATCTCCCTCGGATTAATCAACCCTGGGCGGACCCTGCTGGCTAAGTATGTGCCTAAACGCTTATTTATTTTTTCAACCAGCAGCAGTTAAGCCGGAAAACTTATCTAAGGGCCCGTTTGAAGAACCTTACATGCCTAAGATAAAGGAGGTTAGAATAGGGATAATAGGCGGATCAGGGCTTTACACTCTTCTCGAGGCGGTTGGACACAGGATTGTCGAAACCCCCTTCGGAAAAACGCCAAGAGTAGAACTGGGATATATTGGCAATAAGGCTGTTGCCTTCCTGCCAAGACATGCTAAGCCGGGCAGCCTCAGGGTTTCCCACGCTGTTCCACCGTCAGAGATAAACTACAGGGCGAACATTTATGGCCTTAAGAAGCTGGGTGTTGAAAGAATATTCACAACCCAGGCGGCTGGCTCAATAAACCCGAATATCAAGCCCGGAGAATTCGTCATCGTCGACCAGGTTATAGACGCGACTAAGAGGAGAATACCTACTTTTTTCAACGGCAGGACTAAGGTTAAAGTCTTCAAGGATAAGCCTCCAGTCGGCGGAGTGGTGCACATCGATTTTACGAACCCCTATTGCCCAGAGCTTAGAGAGGTTTTAATAAAATCCTGCGGGGAGGAGAATATATTCCACCATCCGAGGGGCACTTACATATGCACCGAGGGCCCTAGGTTCGAGTCTCCGGCGGAGATTGCAGCCTACAGGACATGGGGCGCCGACGTCGTCGGGATGACGGGCTACCCGGAGGTAGCCTTGGCGAGAGAGCTCGGAATATGCTACGCAAGCATAGTGATGTCCACCAACTATGCTGCAGGCACGGGGCCGGTGAAGATCACGCATGAGGAGGTTAAGGAGATTTTTAACAGGAACATAGACAACGTTAAGAGGCTGCTTGCGAGAGCCGTTAAAAACACGCCGGACGAGAGGAAGTGTGAGTGCGCCAAGTCGTTAGAGGGAGCGACCGCTTAGAACCGTTTGACCCTATTCTTCCATCCAGTCCTCTTTCTCCAGGTTTTCAGGAGAAACATAGTTTCCAAACTTTTTCTGTACTTTTGTTAAACGGGCCCTCTGCTCCTCAAGGATTTCAAACAGTTCCTGAGGCGTGTCTTTGGTGTTCTCCTTGAAGAACCTTTCCACACGGTTTATTTTAGCCAGGTTTTCACGGACACGCGTTGTAAACTGTTTCACGTAGTCCGCCTTGGAATACTCGACGCCACGTACGTCCCGGAAAAGCCTTCTCAAGTCCTCATACTTGGGAATCCAGCCGGTGGGGGATTTTATGGCGTCCACGTCTCCGTGAACCCTCAGCTCCATCCATTTCATCCAAACCTGTTTATCACGCCTATCGTTCAGAAACTCCCCCGTCTTCAGGTCCCTAAGAAAATAGTTAACCCCAAAGACAAGAGGCTGCTTCCTAAGTCTTCTGCCGAATTCAAGATTGTTACGCACATACTCTCCAAGCGGGATTGAGATGAAGTCCTGAATGCTCATAATGTTTATCTCATACTTGCCCTCGTCCTCAACAAGCGTGAAAGTAGTCTCTGTCTCAAGCGCAGCCCCGTACGCGATAATGCCGTGCTCCCAGCCGAAGCTCTGTTGAACAGGCACATAGCCCCGTGCGTCGCGACACCCATATATGATTCCGCCGAGCTCCACGCCCATCGGGTTGTCAAGCTCAGGGTCGCAGTTCCCCAGTGCTTTAAGCGAAACCGTGTAGCGGGCGTTCTTATTAGCGGGTGGGATCTCTTCACCATTCTCATCCTTCTTACCCTCCCACCAGTAGCCGGTGTAGTTCTCCCCTTCCTTCGGAATCTCGCAGCCCATGCCAAGCCAGTAGGGCTTACCGTCTTTAACGAGCACGTTTGAAAAAATCACTTCGCCCGGCTTCGTAAGCACCTCCCAGATTACAGGGTCGTCGACAGGGTTGACGTCCTTAAGAATTCCGAAGATCCCGGCTTCAGCGTTAACCGCACGGCAAACCCCGTCAATGTTCCTCAAGTAAGCAATGTCATCGGCAAGAATAGTGTTACCCGGGATCATCGCGGTAGACGTTTTCCCACAGCCGCTTGGAAACGCTCCTGCGAAATAGGTTTTACGCCCACCCGGACCGTGAACCCCTGTTATCATCATGTGTTCCGCCAGCCAGCCTTCACGGTGAGCCTTGCGGATCGTTAAGCGTAGCGCAAGCTTCTTGAAGCCGATACTGTTACCACCGTACTGAGTGTTAACGCTGTAAACAGTGTTTTCAACGTAGTCTATGTAGATGCGCTTCTTATCCGGCTCCCTGCTGATCATCCTTTCATCCAGCCTACCGGCTGAATGAAGTACGCAGAAAAAGTCGTCTGGAACCCCGCCGCGGCGGAAAGCTTCGTATGCTTGACGGTAGAGCAGGTCCACGGAGTGGGCGACATACCAGGAGTCAGTACACTCCATGCAGGGGATGCTGAATACTGAGCCGACTGGGCCCAGCGAGAGAAAACGGACTATCATCGTGCGCCCCCGCATAATGTTTCTCAACAGACCCTTTATCTCGGCTAAACCCTCCTCCCGCTCAACCTGGTTAAGAGCCTTATCCAGAGAATCCCACTTGGGCACAAGGTATTTGGTTGACTCCCGGTCCCTACCTTGGTCACGCGGACCGTCGAAATGATACGTGTGCCCCGGGATGGCCAAGGGCTTCTCCTCGCCCGAGACAACTGCCTGACGCCTAACGTACGCTATGTCCTCCGGCGAATCAGTGCAGACGAATACTCGATCAGGGTTGCACAGCTCCACAGATTCTGAGATAAAGCGGTGAACCCTGGGGACAGGTATGGCTGAGAGCTTCAAGTAGTCAGGCCTGCTCATTCTCATTCTCAACGCTTCAAGATACTGTTGCATTTTTCTCACCCAAATGTTTCAGAATCGAAGCATCCTGCCTAACCATGCTACTCGTGTTTAGCCACGTGTCTTCAACTGGTTTACCACTCAATGCTTGCCGGCGCCACGTGTAGGCGAGGCTTAAAAAGTTTCTCTGAAACAGGTGTTTCTTTATTACTGATTCTGATTAATGTTCCAACTCCTGAGTCTAACACCACCAGCCGGCAGTGTGAGGCTCCTACCGGCTTAAGGTAGAGGTTGAAAAAGCTTGACGCCGGCCTATCCACAGAGGTGCCCCTGCGCCCAGAGTATTTGGCTTCGTTTTCCGGCTTGGCCTTGCTACTCGTTAGTTGAGAGTTGGGGAAACAGGTCCGGCTAAATCCTTTACATAGCGATGGAGAAAAGTTAATAAAGCCGCTGGTCGAAAAACTCGCCAGCCGCCCCCAAGGACGGCTGGGAGATGGGGCTCTCCTCCAACCGCCTCAAGCGAGGCTGATAGCTCCTACCCTGTATGCATGGAGGACGATATGGTTGGGAACTGAGGCGGCTAGGATAGAGAGGATGGTTCTGCTGCGGAAAACAGTGGAGTATATTACTGCAAGGCAGAATGATGACGGGGGTTATACCTCCGTCCAGTACACGGACTCCACTCTCTACGACACTTATCTTGCCCTCGAGACCCTGAGGATTCTTAAAGTAAGTCCCCCTAGGGTTGACGACACTATAACATGGGTTAGAAAATATAACGCTATGAACATTAGGGACTACTATCTCGTCAACAGGATTCTAATGATTCTCAACCAGCCTCTGGTAGACGTTTCCAAACATGTTTTTGAACTAATGGATTCCACGGGGAGGTTTGGAGCATACGAGGTTGACGTGGAAACGGTTTCAGAGGTTGAAACAACATTCATGTGCGTAGAGCTTATGAGCATGCTTAACCTTGAGCAAAACCGTGAAAAGATAATAGAATTCATCCTTTCCCTGAAGAATCCTGATGGTGGCTTCGGCGCTGTGGAATCAAGCCTAAACACGACCTTTTACGCCCTCAAAACGCTTTCAACGCTGAACCATCCTGTCGAGGGAATGCTGGACACGCTGCACTTCGTGAGGCTGCACGAGAACCCTGAGGGAGGCTTCTCCCTTAAACCCGGCGCCAAACCCTCCTTCATGGAGCCGACTTTCATGGGGCTAACGTGCCTCCGACTGCTTAACGAGGAGCCTCTTTACCACGACGAGACCCTGAGCTTCATCCTGGGTTGCCAGAACACTAACGGTGGTTTCAGGAGGAGCCTGGAGCACGGCATCTCCTCTTTCGAGTATACTTTTCAAGCAGTTTCCTCTCTAAGAATGCTAGGCCTGAAGGTGGAGGCGTTTTGAGCAACCAGCTGGACAGGAAGCATGAGAGATTCATCTTCTCCGCCGCCCTCGCCCTCCGGAAATACGTTAAAGACTTGAGAAAACTTGTTTCCGAGGGTGAGCCCCCGGAGGCCTCAGGCATAGCCGGCAGGCCTGCAACACTATCATGCGGCGACGCGGAAGCCTTCATCAATAAGCTTAACAGTATCGAGCAGATAATCGACGAATTTATTGAAAGATTCAACCCTGGAGTCAAAAATGAGCCTAGCCTAAGCCTGACTTACATGTGGATCAGCATTCTTCTCGGGAAAATGGAGGGCATAGTTGAAAACATAGACCCGCGGAGCCTTGGGAAAACCAGGGGCGAGATGCCGCGTGAACTCGAAGCATATCTTGACAGTCGGGTTAAGACTCTTCTGAGCCTCATCAGGGAGTTGAGGTCAACCTACACGACCGCTGCCCACGGGAAAACATAGTTGCTCCAGAGTAAGCCTTATATTTCCACCAGGCTTGGTTTAGAGTGTGATGGAACAGGCTGAAGCCAGGCGGAGGCTGCTCGAGCTTGTTGAAAAGTTTCGCGAGAAGGGGGCTACAAGCCCCGATAAGGCTATGACCCCGGAGGAAATCGGCCTCCCGCCATGGTTCAGACGCCTCATGCGTGGCCGTTTGGGGAAGCTGGGAGTGTTCGTTGAGAAAGAGGGCAAGTACTATCTTTCCGAGGAGCGGTTAAAGCAGCTGGAGAAGCGGAGAGGCGAAATGCTGGAGGCCCGGAACGCCCGGAGAAACCTGTTCATGCTGAGAATAGCGAGAGTAACCGTTGGAATACTGCTCGTATCGCTCCTACTGGTAAACATTTACGTCATGGATCCTAGTGTTAGAATAGTCTATTCCATCCTGCTGATAGCGCTGCTAGCCATATCAATACTGCAACTATACTATTTAACGAAAGCCAGTAGGGTTTTCAGGCCCACGGAAAACAGGATGGTGGAATTCGGAGTAGTAAAACTACCTCGTGAAGGACAGCGTTAAGATAGAATCTGCATAGCTCTCTATCCCTTACTAAACCAAGTGGTACCGTCGAGCAGGCACACGCTTGTCGCAGGACTTTTATAAATCTTGATTTGAAGCTGAAACATGCTTAGTTTATAATGCCATAATGTATGGTAATATAATTCTCTGTTTTCGCCTGCTTATCGAAACAACTGCTTACTGCCATGAATCATCGCAGCCCAGCATGATACTCTGCAGGAGTGGCGGCGGGCCATGTTGTTAAAAAAAGGGTTAGCCTCGCTGATATTCGGGGCGACGCTATTTTCCCTCTGGTGAGCATCATCAGTATCCTCCAGCAAGCATTAGCTGGCCAAGCTGATTCAAACATCCTGCACACGTTTCCAGCTGAAACTGAAGAGAATGCTAGGTTAATGTAATTTTAAATAGTTTCCAATCTTTCCAACCTAAAATGAATAGCGGTGGAGAAGCCGTCTTTATCCATGTCGCTCCAAACGGTAGTGATTCTTGGTCAGGAAAGACGCCTACGCCAAACCAGTTTAAAACAGACGGGCCTCTTGCCACGCTTCATCGCGCCTTGGAATCGATTCGCGAGTTGAAGCATCAGCAGGGAGGAACGCTTAGGCAGCCTGTCACCGTTCTGGTTCGCGGCGGCATCTACTTTTTGGCTGATCCTCTGGTCTTTAAACCTGAGGATTCTGGAACCCTCGACCATCCAATATGCTTCACAGCATATCCCGGTGAGAAACCGGTTATCAGCGGTGGAAGACTATTAACGGGCTGGGAGCAAATGGTTGTAGATGGAAGGAAGCTGTGGGTGGCAAGGGTTCCTGAAACATTTGGAGACAAACGGTTCTTTCGACACCTCTGGGTCAACGGGCACCCTTGCATTCGCGCCCGCAGCCCTAACAGTGGCTACTTTAAAGTTGCAGAGGCTCCAGGCGTAACTCCAGAAACAAAATGGGATGAAGGGCAAAACTGCTTCCGATTCTTTGATGGAGACCTTAAGGCTTGGAGCACTGTGGACGCGGGGGAGATCGTGGTTATGAACCGCTGGGTCGAATCACGCCTGCCAATAGCCGGTGTGAAAGAGGAGGAGCATATGGTGTGTTCCAGTAAAAGAAGCGTTTTCCGTCTGGACCCTGGTGACCTCTATTATGTGGAGAATGTTTACGAGCTGCTTGATTCCCAGGGGGAATGGTTTCTAGACCCTAAGACTGCGATGCTTCACTATATTCCGTTTCCTGGCGAGGAACCGTCTAACGCGAAGGCTGTAGTACCAGTGCTCAGCGAACTCATCCGGTTTGAGGGCAAGCCCGAGGAAGGCGTGTTTGTTGAAAACCTGTTTTTCCAAGGCCTAACATTTTCCCATACTGAATGGTATTTTCCAGAGGGCTCCAGCGTTGGAGGGTTCCCCCAGGCAGCCATAGGCGTACCTGGATCTGTTTACGGGGAGGGAGTCCGCAACTGTGTCTTCGAAGAATGCACTTTTACTCATCTTGGAAACTATGCTTTAGAGCTGTCACGCGGCTGCCAGAATAACCGTATCGTCGGATGCAGGTTTTTCGACCTGGGGGCTGGAGGTGTTAAAATAGGGGAAACCCGGATCCGTGAATCTGAAAGCGAGCAAACCTACGGCAATGAGGTTATTGATTGCCACATACACGAGGGAGGGCGTTTCTTTCACAGTGCTGTAGCAATATATATTGGACAGAGTTATAACAACCGAATTATTCATAATCATATTCATGATTTCTACTACACGGGTGTTTCCATCGGCTGGACCTGGGGCTACGGAAGATCAATGGCGAGGGGGAATACGGTGGAATCAAACCATATTCACCACATCGGTATCCTATCTAATGGGGAAGGGCCAATCTTAAGCGACATGGGTGGGGTTTACACGCTGGGGGTTCAACCGGGAACAGTCATCAGATTAAATCGGATTCATGATGTCGCGGGTCTCCGCTACGGAGGCTGGGGGATTTATTTCGACGAGGGAAGCACCAACATTATTGCCGAGGGAAACATCGTCTACCGTACAACTCATGGGGGGTTCCACCAGCATTACGGTAGGGAAAACATTATTCGTAACAACATCTTTGCTTTCGGAAGGGATGCGCAGATTCAGCGTACACGTCCCGAGCAGCACGTTAGTTTCATCTTTGAGCGTAACATCGTCTACTGGCGAGAGGGCAGCTTGCTGACAGGTAACATAGATGATCTTGGATTTGTTTTCGACCATAACCTGTATTGGAGGGAAGGAGGCGGCGAAATCCTTTTCGGAAAATTCTCGTGGGAAGAATGGCGGAAACTGGGAATGGATAGAAATTCTCTTATTGCAGATCCGTTGTTTAACGCACCCGATGAGGATGATTTCCGTTTAAAGCCAGCCTCGCCAGCCTTTAAGCTAGGCTTCATAAAACTGAAGTTGACATAGTGGTCCTCTTGAATAATAAACAATTCGGAATAGAAGTTAAAACCACTTCCGGAAGCTGGATTAAGCCTAAGCATTTGAAGAATGCTAGAGCCTTAACCAGGCCGCAAATACCTTTATTCTTAGCAAGTGTAGATGTTTAACGGCTTCTCTCGATAGATTCGTTACACATTAAAAACCTCATCATCCTCTGATTTAGCGTGCGCTACTGAGTTTCATCGGTAAGTATCCTAAGATGAAGTTCTGGTTCTTCGTGGAGTTCAATTAGTCTTATTCAAAAACTAAGTCCTAGTACGCTCAAGAATAACTCACGTACCTTGGCAAGCTTGTGTTCAGATCTACATAGCTTTAGAAGATAGTTGTGTAGTTGTGGGGTTGTCAGAATTACCCTTGTTTTCTCATCATGCAGAAAAGGGCGTAGACGACTAACCTTAGTCCTCTATGTCTATCTCCGTTCAACCTGCGTAATCTTAACATCCTCTAAATCCTTTAACAAAAACCTTAGCGCGTGCTTTTTTTAAAAAATTAATTCTACTACTGTCGGTTTGTCACGGTTTGGAGGTTGCTTCAGCTGCGTACACGAGCCTCTGATAAGGTAGTCTGGAGATCCGCTTGTACACTGTCACAAGCATCCTGTTCGCTGCCTCAAAGCATCCAATGCCTCTCTAGGGGAACTAGTCTTCAGAAGAATCTTCCCGCTTTCTAGCGATCGTGAGTTTTTCAAACAGCTCGTTGAACCTGTTCGGCATGAATATGCTTTCCAAAACTATCTGGAAAACGTCGATCTTCTCGCCGTCGAGGCTCACCGTCCATCCTACGGGGTTCTCCGCCTTTACCCATTTCCCGTTCAGGCTTCTAACGATCGTCTCCCCGAGGTAGCTGCCTGTCTGAAGCAGGTGGGTTGCTAGAGAATCCTTCTGAAGCTTCGCCGGGTCTTGAACACCATGCCTAAGTATTCTAGAAACATTATCCAGGCTTCTAAGAGAGCTCAGGCTGTAGTCAAGCTTCAACTCCAGCCTGCTCTTCACTGTTTTAACATACTTTTCAGCTAGCTTGTGGAAGAGGCTTTCATCCTTTATTATTTCACGCCTCCCCGCTCTGACGCTCTTCTCTTCAGCAGGTATGCTGAACTCCCTCAGGTTCCACTTAACACTAGCAGGTTCCAGAATACTAGGCCGAAGAACACGGTTTCCTGGTCTAAGAGCAGGAAGGGC
>JAFNIQ010000109.1 GCA_017601395.1 Candidatus Brockarchaeota archaeon | reverse complement strand
GTTTGGAAAGGTTTGGAGAAAACTGGAAGTGGAACACCTGGAAGCGTTCAGAAGGCTGTTTTCCAAGGGGTTAACAGGGACAGCTGGGTTTTCACGAGCCCGGTTGCGATAAGGGTTGAAGCCGTTCCGACAGTCAGCCCAAGCGAAGGTTTCGCTATTGACGCTGTTTACGACGAGGGCTCCGGTGAAGCCGGCATACATGGGGTTGCCGTAGTCATCAGCAATGGTGATGAAGTAGGGTTTACCTCAGCCAAATACCTCGTCACCGAGATTAAACGCGAAACAAGGGTTGTTGGATGGACGCTGATAGGCTCAGCGATATGGACGAACAGCGGATCAACCATCGAGTTCAACCAGACAATAAGATATTATGCTTCTAATGGGTGGGTAACCGAGGTGATTAGAGGGAGGGTTGAAACGGGCTACGGCGTAACGAAGGTCTTCGATGAGCTCAACGTCTCTAGGAAGGTTGGCTTCTCATCCAAGAATAGGAGCGACGAGCTTGAGCTGACGATAAGGATTCCCCAGCTGACCCTCGTCTTCACCCACATCGTAGTCTCAGCCGAGAGGAATGGTGAAAACGTTAACGCGAAAGCATACTGGGCCCACGACAACAGCCCGATAGCCGGGCTCAGGGTAAGGTGCTTCGAGACAGACCAGAGCGGAGTAACAGATTTCAACGGCAGGGCCTCGTTCAGGATAGCTGGCTCAGGCTTCGAAGCAACCATCTACCCTGCTGAGGGGAGGAACGGGATAACCGCCTACGAGAAGGCGAGGGTGAGGCTATGAGCAGGCGTAGCATGCTCGGTGGTTTTCTGAATCTCGCTAGAGCCTGGCCAGTATGCCTGGCTAGTGCTGCGGTAGCGTATTTAACGATAGCCGGCTTACTCTTCCTCCTGGCTCCAGATATCGCTGAGCTAATCGTCAACGGTGTTCTAACGGCTAAGCTTGTCCTAACCCTGGTTATCGCATTCCTCTTCCTCAACCTGCTCCTCGTGCTAACATACGCTTCATCACTCCTCATCATCAAGCGTGAGAGCATCATAGACGGCCTGAGGAAGAATATGGAAAAACTGATCAAGGGTTTCCTGTTCCTCTCCCTCTTCAACCTTATTGGTCTAGCTTTAAGCTTCATCGCAGGTTATTGGACTGCTTTCTCAACAAGCCTTTCCCAAGACGCGTTTAAACTAATGGCGGTGAACTATGGAGCTGGGCTGGTTGCTTCCATCCTGTTCGCAATCCCGCTCGTCTGGCTGATAACCTCTCTAGCTGGGGTGAGGCTCCGGATGGGCTTAGCCAGGTTTCTCTCAGTGGTGGTGTTAGTCTTCCTCATGTTCACCATTCTTTCGATACACGGCCTAACAGGCCTGTTCACCGATGCCCTCCTCATCCCAACCATCATAAGCCTCGTTGTTCGAACGGATATGGAGAAGGCCGATGACGATGCTAAGGCGAATAAGTTTCCCAGGCTTAAGGGCGGGGATGCGAAGAAAAAGATAGCCACAGTTATCCTCACCATCCTCATTCTAAGCGCTGAAGCCTCCTTCAACAGGATCATACTTGCCGCAGGCGAGGAATCCATGTTCAGCGAGGACAGGCTGAAGAGCCTTGTTTCAAAAGCCGTCGCTGAGGGTTGGAGCAGCGAAGAGCTTGCCTCAGCGATAAGGAGCGACCCGGAGCTGAGCATGCTTTCGAAATACGATTTAAGCGGCATAGCCATAGAGAGGGATGACGCTGGAAACGTTGAAGTAGCAATACCTCTCAACGCGATGGGCTACGCGATATATAGGAGGGCGAGCAATAAGACAACTGTCTACGACGTTTACTCTCAGAGCGGCTCTGGCGAGGTCAGGGTCGGGGATAAGCGTTACGTCCTATCAGGCTATAAAAACGAGGAGAAGACCTTCGGTCCTTTCGAAAAACTTGAAGACGCGTTGGCCAAGGAGAGCGAGGTTAAGGGTTATGCTAACGCTACGAGGATCTCGTCCAACACTTTTCTTAAGACTGAGTCAAGAGAAGTAACGAGGTTTGAGACGAGGTACGCTATTGTCCCGACGGTGAGGGTGGCGAGATACGAGATTAAGGGCGAGTTCGACTCATACTGGGATGCTCAGAACTACCTTTACTCCCGCCCAAGGATGCTTGGGATAGCTGAGATTAAAGAGGTTGAGAAGAAGGTCTGGGTCTACTCGTATGAGCTTGAGTTCGAGAGGGAGACTACCAGCAGGCATGAGGCGATCATGGTTGCGAGGGATGAGAACAACTATGTGGTTGAGGAGGTTAGGGAGAGAATCGTGGTTTACGTTTTCGACAAATACCTTCCCTTCTACCTTGGGCCAATCTACATTTTCCACTATTATGCGGGGAAGGAGAGGATCAGGAAGGATGTCTTCGAAAGAATGGTTCAAACCGGGGAGATAAGGAGTGGGAGGGACCTGTGGGGTCTCGGAAACGTTTTCTACTATTATGCCTCAGAGGGGGATGCTTCGACAAGGCTCTACAAAGTTGGCGAGGAGGAAGAGGAGGGCGAAGTAGTAGCGTGGAGAATATATCGTAAGATAGATACTTCTCACTGGGAGACTAGAAAGATGTACCAGGTCGTTGCCCCGAATGGGCATGAGGAGAGAAAACTCAGCATAGGTGAGCTGCCGAGCTACGCTAAGGGCTTCACATCCAGGGAGGACGCTGAAAGCTCCAAGAGCAACATAGAGGCCATGCTGAAAAACTGGGTTAACAACCAGGGCATGACGTACAGGTCTTGCGAGATAGAATCATATGAGGAAAAAGTTACGAAGACTGAAACAATAACCAAAGAGGTTAAGCAGTACTACGTTGTTGCAACCCTCTTAAAGCCTGTTTACGATGTCTACGAGCTTCAGCGATACTATAAGGTTTGGGAGGAGACTCATTACGAAGAGAAATGGGGCTGGGTCTTCAAGGGCTACGTGAACAAGACTCCCGAGACCTACGATATGGCTACATGGGTCTATTCACCTGAGGTTACCAACTGGACCTCCAAGGTTTACCTCGGGATAGTCGCTGAGTGGGAGGCGCAAGCATTGATGAGTATTGATCCGCGATACGTCGCTGAGAAGCATAACACGACGACGGTAACCAGAGAAATATCTTACTACGATGTTTACAACGCAACATGGAGGCTATTGTATCATTACTACAAGTACGTTGTCCACCCGCTTCACGAGTACATCGCTAACGGAAACATCTCATCCGGCGGGGCCTGGACTTTCGAAAGTCTTGGGGATGCTAGTGGCGAGATATGCTCTTCAACTTTCAGAAGCAGCCCGAGCAGCCTGAGGATAACCACCAGGGATGGAAGGGGAGCTTGGAGGCAGACCTTCTACTTCAACGCGGGAGGCTCAAATCCGACGATAGACTTCTGGTATATTCTCAGCGGCAGCGGAGTGGTTGCGGTTAAGAAGCCGGATGGCTCCGCTTACGTCTTCACCCTTGGGGGAAGCAGTGGTTGGAGCAGGTTCCGCAGAAATTCCGGCGATATCTTTGATCAAGCTGGTTACTACACGATATCGTTCGTAGCCTCTGAGAACAGCGAGCTCTTCGTCGACGACGTCAGCGTCCATGTTGGAGGATACGGCGAATGGGTCTACCAGGGTGATGTTGAGAGTAAGCCAGACAACGTTCCTAGCGATGAGAAATATGAGGCCTTCTACAAAATTGAGAACAAGAGGTTCATAGGAACCTTTGAGGAGAGCGTTGCAAACCAGTATCCCACTCCGCCCTACATTAAGGAGTTTAAGAAGAGGGAGAGGGTTAACTACACCGTTGACCTCTACAAGCTCTACTATCTTGAGGGCGGATTCGTCAGGTACAGGGTTTTCCACTGGGAGAAGTACCAGGTTCCAATCGTGGTTAGGAAGGAGGAGACCGGCACGAGCTGGGTTAGGGTTGAGAGCAGCGTTGAGATGGATGTTAGCCAACGCATCTTAGTTGAGTCAAACGTGCCTGAGAGCGTCGTTAAAGAAAAGTACAACGACCCCACGAAATACTACCTTGTCCCTAAGATTGTAGATAGCGGGGAGGCTCTTGAGCTAGTCTGCGAAACACTCGATGAAAACCTCGCTAAGAAGTATGAGAAGGAGGGCTACGTTGTTAAGCCCGCTAAGGTTTCAGCGTCGAACCCGATAAGGTTCAGCATGAGGGTACTGCAGGCTTCAGTTGAAAGGAACGAGCTTGGCATGCTCGGCAAGCAGAACACTTTGAAAGTCTCCGTAGCAAACCCCACTGGCGACACTCTAACCTACCAGGTTGTGCTCGATGTTGAGAACGAGGAGAGTGTTGAGAAAATATTTCCAGACGACCAGCCCCACGGGCCAGAGGCCATTAAGAGGATAACCATGGTTCCGGTTGCTGAGCCGGACAGCTGGCTTCTAACCATCCCGGCGGGGGGAGCCTCATACTCGCTAGGCTTTACTGCATGGGTTAGGAGGACTGAGGAGAGAGAATATGGGAGCTACAGCGAGAACGTCGCATACTGGCCAGGCGGCCAAGTGGCCTGCAACCTCATGGTTAAAGTCCTTAGGAACAGAAGGCTTGTCGCTAAGCAAAGGATTTTAGAAACGTTTGAGAACTTCGACGTTGGAAGGACTATAGCGAGACACCCGTTTGAAACGATAAGCGGTTTCCTGGTCGGCTTCGGCACCGCCACGGTGATGACAGCTATATCCATAGCCTTCCCAGGCGTTGGGACAGCCATCGCCATAGCAGGCTTAGTCCTTAGCAGCATAAATGCGATCTCAATCTACGCGAAGACTGGAAGCCTTACGGAAGCGTTGACCTACAGCCCGCTTGGAGTAGTCGTAGCACCCATAAGGGCCTTGACAGACCCCACGATGGATGATAATGCCAGGGCCTCGATAATAGGCGCTATGATAGGAGCTCCCCTCGGGGTTTTCGTGGGGA
>JAFNIQ010000105.1:3611-5275 GCA_017601395.1 Candidatus Brockarchaeota archaeon | reverse complement strand
AGCAGCTTGCGGAGAAAACGGTTGAGATCGCTGTTCAGACCAGTCTAACGATCTACGATGCTGCCTACGTGGCCCTAGCCGTAGACCTTGACACGGTCTTATACACGGCTGACGGGAAAATCGTGGAGACAGCGGGTGAAAAATATAGCGGGCGCGTGCTGCATTTATCCGGGGTCTCGTAGGATTGGAGCGAGCCTCCCGCGTAACCCTTAGGGTTAAGAAGTCGACCGTAGACCCAGTGCTGTTCAGCCTCTTCAAAATTTTAAAAAATTCACAGTATTATGGAGTTGAAGAAGTCAACCGCTTCTTTGAAAAGAATATGCTTGTCGAAATCCATCGTGGCCACGTGGCCCGAGTTCTCAAGCCAGAGAACCCTTTTAACGGTTGAGGAAACACTCCTGTAAATGTATTCAGCGTTCCCCGGGGGAACCACCCTGTCCCTCCTAGCCTGAGCGATCAGAATAGGCTGCTTAACCATGCTCAGCCTCTCCCTAGTCTCCCTTATCAGTTCAAGCAGCTCAGCCACGCATGGGAGCGGAACCTTGTCGTAACGCCTCCTGTGCTCCCTGGCGACAGGGTTTTCGAGAACACTCTTATCAAGAATATCGCTCAGGTTCTCCGAGTAATAGTCCGTAAACCTTCTCACGATGGGAAGCAGGAAGCGCAGCCTCCAGTCGGACAAGTATACTGGCCCACATACCGGCAGCAGCCCCTTCACCCCAGGATGCGTCTCGCCGACGTACAGCGTCAGGGTGCCGCCCATCGAGAGGCCTGAGACGAAAACGTTTTCAACACCCTCGTCCCAGAGGAGCTTCAAACCATCTTCAACACCCCTTATCCAGTCAGCCCTCCCAGTCTTAATCATCTCCTCCTTGCATGAGCCGTGCCCCGGGAGAAGCGGAGCGTAAACCCTGAAGCCCCTGCTCGCAAGATACTCGCCGTACTCCCTCATCTCATGGGGCAGGCCTGTGAAGCCGTGGATCAGGAGGACAGCGTTCCTACCATGGCCGATTAGAAAGGGCTTCGCGGCCTCAGCATCTCGTACACGAACAGTCACCCCGGTTCATCCCTCTGCATGAGGGGTTTAAACGCTTCCGCCTCCCTAGCGTAAGCTCCCCGGCGGAAACAGGCTTCAAGCATCTTTTAAACACTGATCTCGAGAGGGTAAAGAAATATATTTGTTTAAAACGGTTCATACCCATGGCTCCCAGGAGGATGCAGGCGGTTGTCTGCCACGGCCCAGGGGACTACAGGCTTCAATACGTTGACACTCCTGAGGCTGGCCCCGGGGAGGTTCTCGTCGAGGTTGGTGCCTGCGGCGTCTGCGCGAGCGACGTGAAGTGCTACCGTGGCGCGCCCTCGTTCTGGGGAGGCGAGAAACCTTATGTTAAGCCCCCTGTTATCCCTGGGCACGAGTTCATAGGCACCGTCGTGGAGCTCGGCGTAGGCACTGAGGAGCTCGGGGTCAGAGTAGGGGACAAGGCTATAGCTGAGCAAATATTCCCATGCCGGGCGTGCCGTTTCTGCAGAAGCGGGCAATACTGGATGTGCGAGAGAAACTACGTGTTCGGCTTCCAGGGGGGCGTCGACGACGGGGGCTTCGCAGAGTACATGAAGTACCCCTACGGCTCGATAGTGCACAGGGTTCCAAACGAGATCCCTGA
>JAFNIQ010000105.1:0-3595 GCA_017601395.1 Candidatus Brockarchaeota archaeon | reverse complement strand
GCCCAGCCTCTCAGCTGCGCTATTCACGCCGTCCGGAGGGCGAGGATCGAGCTTGGAGACGTGGTCGTCATAGCTGGAATGGGCCCCCTGGGGCTTTGCATGCTTCAAGTCGCGAGGATGAAGAACCCTGGGAAACTCATAGCTTTGGACACTAGGGAAAGGAGGCTCGAGCTTGCTGAGAGGCTGGGCGCAGACATGGTTGTCAACGTTGCGAGGGAGAACGCTGTTAAAACGGTTAAAGAGTTAACCGGGGGATACGGCTGCGACGTCTACATTGAGGCGACAGGCTATCCTGAGGCTGTGCCCCAGGGGCTTGAGATGCTTAGGAAACTGGGCAGGATGGTTGTGTTCGGAGTCTTCAGGGAGCCCGCCACAGTGGACTGGTCTATAATAGGGGATAGGAAGGAGCTCGACGTCTACGGTTCCCACCTTGGGCCATACTGTTATCCTCTAGCCATAGAGTACATAAGGACGGGGAAGGTTAGGGTCGACAGGATTGTTACACACGTGTTCCCGCTTTCAGAGTTCAGGAAAGCCTTCGAGTACAGTGAGAAGGGTCTTGAGGGAGCGATAAAGGTTGTGCTGGTGCCCCCGTGACTCCAATGGCGGCTTTCGGAAGGAGGTGTTGAAATGAGCGTCGTGGATTTCGACGAGAACTCGCTCAGGATCAACGGTAAGCCGGTGTTCATCTACAGCGGCGAGATACACTACTTCAGAGTCCCCAGGGAGCTCTGGGAGGACAGGCTGATAAAGATGAAGAGAGCGTTTCTAAACTCTGCGACAATATATTTCGCTTGGAACTGGCATGAGAAGGAGGAGGGCTGCTTCGACTTCTCAGGCTGGCGCGACGTAGACGAGTTCCTAAGGCTCTGCGAGAAGCATGGGCTGCTCGCGATAGCCAGGCCCGGGCCATACATATGCTCCGAATGGGATTTCGGAGGCCTGCCGGGCTGGCTGATAGGCAGGGGCATAGTGCCGAGAAGCCTGGACGAGGGCTTCATGAAGCACGCTTTAAGATACTACGACCACGTTATTCCAGAGATAAGGAGGCACCTCGCCACCAGGGGTGGGAGCGTAATACTCTTCCAGATTGAAAACGAGTATTTCTGGGGGAACGTGCCTTACCTGCTTAGGCTCTACGAGGCTGCGAGGGAGAGAGGCGTAGACGTCCCGATCGTGCACAACGTTGACAGGTTTCTAAGGGGCACGCAGGTTATAGACTCGATAGACATCTACCCGGACCCGTGGGCTCTGGACTGGCCTCTGAACGAGGCTGCGAGCATCGCCGCGGAGCAGCCGGGCAAGCCAAGGATGATAATGGAGTTTGAAGGAGGATGGTTCACATCCTTCGGAGGAAGGCTTCCCACGGACAGGGGCGATATTCCCGCTGAGTGGACAGACATGCTTCTTAAAACAATGGTTTTCGAAGGCTTCAGCCTCGTCAGCTTCTACATGTTTCACGGCGGAACAAACTTCGGATACTGGACTGGGAAAAAAATCGCGTCGACATACGACTACCAGGCTGCCGTCAGAGAATGGGGTGAGCTCGGAGAAAGATACTGGGCGATAAGGCTCATGGGAGGCCTCCTAGAGTGTTTCAACGAGTTCTTCGCATCCTCGGCCGTCGACAAGACTCTTGTCGAATGCAGAACCCCAGGCGTAAGGGTTTCCTCCAGGACTAGGAACGGCGAGAGCTTCATACTCGTTTCCAACCTGAACACTGAGGATGTGGAGGCGGAGATAACGTTGAAAAGCCTTGGAGCCATGAGGGTTAAGGTTGGCGCCAGGAAAGCCTTAGTCCTGCCGTTGAACGTTAAGCTGGCTAACGGCTGGACCCTCGAGTTTTCAACATGCCAGGTTTTCTACTCTTACGATCTTAACGGCAGGACGGTTCTCATCCTCTACGGCGAGCCGGGTGAGCAGCATGAGGCAACTCTCATGCATCCCGGCGGCGCAAGGGAGACCGTGAGCTTCAAAATCTCCGAGGAGGACTATGTGAGCATCCTGGGGGCGACGCCTCCGAGGCTGCTCCTCGTCGCTTTAAGCAGGCAGCGGGCTGCGAGAACATGGTTCGCTGAACACTGGGGTAAGAGGATCGCCGTCGTCTCAGGCTTCAGCCTTCTCAGAGAAGGCTCTTCAAACGGCGAAGCCCTAAGGATGAGCATAGAGTTGAAGAAGAACGATGACAGACGGGTTTCAATAATCGTCCCCTGGAGGCCGAGGAGGGTTGAGGTGAACGGTAGGCGCGTCTCCGGCGCGTACGACGGGGAGAAATGGGTCTACTCCTTCACGCTTCCCGAGGAGGCTTTCAAGGAGGAAACCATCAGCCTAAACGAGGGTTGGAGAACCATGGTTGAAAGCGTGGAGGAGGTTAGGCGCGGGAAATGGGTTAACATGGGTAGAATAACACCGCCTGAGGCGCTTGGCATGACTGGCAACGGGCACATCTGGTATTTGAACAGCTTCACCGTTAAGCCGGCTGAGGAGAAGACTGTTATCTTCATACCCAGGGTTAACGACCACGTCGCAGTGTTTCTGAACGGCAGGCTGGTTGGACAGGGTGAGCACACGCTTAGGCTTGAGGTCGACAAGAGTGTTCTAAGAACCGGGGTTAACGAGCTTCTCATGCTCGTCGAGTCAACAGGGCATAGGAACGACGGCCTCATCCCGCTTTCCAACGGGCTGAACCAGCCTGTCTACTTGGGGAGGGAGGAGGAGCTTGCCCTTAGAAACCCCTTGTTCAAGGTTTTAAGACCGGAGGCTCTTCTGAAGCCAGGGCTACCGGCGAGCGTGGACTACGCTATGCTTCTAAACAGGCCTCTGGAGGTTCTTCCCAGCGAGGTTTTCACCGAGGGATGGAGACGGCTTGAGAGCATAGGGGAGCTCGCCGGCCAGAGGGGCCTAATCCTTCTGAAATACGCTGCCGAGCTTCCGGAGAAGCCTGGGAAGACCTGCCTCGTTATTCCAGGCGGCCTCCCGTCATGGGGCAGGCTAATAATAATAGTCAACGGGAAGCATGTTGAAACAATCTACGCGGACGAGGGGAGCGTGGGCGTGGACGTTACTCGCCTGGTTAAGCCCGGGGCTAACGAGCTCATCATCATCCTGGAGAACTTTCCGGATGCGAGCAGCTGGAGAGACCCTTGCCTGAGAATGTTTGACGCTGCTCTTGAAGACGGCTGGAGGGTTTCCCAGGGGCTGCTCGGCGAGAGGGAGGGCTGGTTTAAACCGGGCTTCGAAGACTCGAAATGGGGGTTGAGCAGCCTCAGCGAGGCTCTGAAAAGGAGCGGCGTGGTTTGGCTGAGGAGAAGGTTCACGACCAGGGTTGAGGAGAACACTGTCTCCCCGCTTATGCTTAGGCTGAGAAACACTGGGTCTAAGTGTAAAATATTCTTGAACGGCGAGCTGATAGGAAGGTACATGGAGAAGGGGCCGCAGACAGACTTCTACATGCCTGAGCCCTTCCTGAAGGGTGAGAACACTCTCGCCATCGCTGTTGAAAACTATGGGCCGCCCCTTGAAAACCCGAGCATCCAGATACTTCCCTACTATGTTGCGAGAAGGATGACTGTTGAACTCGGCTTCTAAGCCCTAG
>JAFNIQ010000107.1:3520-5215 GCA_017601395.1 Candidatus Brockarchaeota archaeon | reverse complement strand
GGCGGTTTGAATGGCCTTTTTCAAGTAGGGTAAGACAAATTCCTCAAACTGTTTTATGGACATCAGCAGCCCTTTCCTATTAGCATAATCATCTCCAGTTAAAACTACATCCGCCCCAATCTTGACAGCTCTCTCTATAACTCTGCATTTATATTGGGAAACAATCTCACTCAGCCTGTGAACAAAATCTTTATTTCTGTAGTAATGCGAGAAAAGGCGCTCTAAACCGCCAACCAAATAATGAGAAAACTCAAATGCCTCATGACCTAAAAAAACTATTGCTTTTTCTCCCTTGAACTTATCAACATAAGATTCAAGCGTTTTAAGCCTCCAACTTGCATCTGGATCTGGAGGAGAGTACTCTTCCAAATCCCTTTTTTCTCTCAGAGGACCTTTAACAGGATAGTTTATCCCTGCAGAAATAGTCTTCCATTTTATTCCCCATTCATCCACCAAATATTCTCCATTTTTCCTGAACTTTTGATCTTCAAACACTGTTATTCCATCTAATTCCGCCCACTCAACGAAATCAACATAGCTCTTACCGGGAAGCAGGCTTTCTATAACAGGCTCATTTATTATCAATTCCCATATAGGAACCCTATCAGGCTGCTCCTTGGCTAAAGCTTTTAGGAACCTCGTCCTAGAATTCATGATAAACTGTTTTTGCATCAAGTGGTTTATAAGGCTTTTAAGATGTTTCTATTATTCCTTTTTCCTTTCAGAGTGATAAACCAGATATAAAACATGTTTCGATTGACTTGATTTAGTGTAGAATCACCCTATACTTATTCGCAGCCTCATACAGCGATATTATGTTTTCGATCGGCGTATTTCTAAGAATTGTGTGGCTCGGTCTTAAAGTGTACCCAGTTGGCCCAAGAACCTCTATGGCTTCTCTTACTTCTTTTTCAACCTCTGTTCTATTTTTGAACGGAAGCGTTTGTACTCCTATCCCGCCTTCAAAGCTCAACATATCACCAAATTTTTCCTTTATTTTTCTTATGTCCATACTCTCCGGCTGAATGGGTTCTAGAACATCTACACCTAGTTCAATCAAGTCCTGAACTATTGGTTCTATCCAGCCGTCACTGTGAAAATGAAAAAAAGCTCCCCCCTTATGTATTACGTCAGAAAGCCTCTCATATCTTGGTTTCAAGAATCTTCTCCACTGGGTGGGGGAAATTAGCATGGTTGTTTGCGCCCCGACATCATCACCATTGTAAACCTGGTCTACACCTGCTTCAGTAAGAAGCTTAGCCTGCTTACAGGATATTTCGAAAAGCCTGTCTAGGACGAACTCCACTTTTTTAGGCTCCTTGACCATCAGTTTAAAAATCTCGTTGTATCCGAAGAGGGCACAAGCCATTTCAAAAGCCTGCAACGAAAAACCTACCACACAATAGTTCTCGTATCTTCTTCTAAACTTTTCAACTTTCTCAAAATCCTCTTCCCTTATTTCAGGAAAAGGATAGTCTTCCACCTCAATATGCTTCAAAGGATGGTCGGTGTAAAAATTCGTTAACCCGTCTTTAGAAATCATTGAGACAACACCCCAATGATTTCTGTGAAGTATTCTATCCTGAGGGCCTCTAAAAGTCTTCTCCTTAAAGCCCCCTTTTAAATCAATACGTGTACTACGATAATCTATTTTGAAAAATTCATATAGTTTCTCGGTATTATTCAAATTAAGAT
>JAFNIQ010000107.1:3293-3478 GCA_017601395.1 Candidatus Brockarchaeota archaeon | reverse complement strand
TGTTGATAGGAATAAAGTCAACTTCCTCCCTTCTCACAGCTCTGAAACACCTTTCTCTCGAATTGTACCTCGCTTGCATCCTCTCGCTTAGGAGTAGTATTTGATTTAAATTTTTTTACCAGTGCTGACTGAGGCTTTATGCATCACCTGAATAAGATGCAGGCTTGCCATTGATTCTTCCTTCA
>JAFNIQ010000107.1:440-3272 GCA_017601395.1 Candidatus Brockarchaeota archaeon | reverse complement strand
ACCTCTTCACTGGACTAGCGGGATTTGAAACCCACACTTAGGGCACTTTCCTCCAGAAGTTACTCTATTGCTTAAAACATTGAAACCTAGGCGTTGAATCAGCAGTTCACCACATGCAGGACACCAAGTGTTCTCGTATCTATGCCCCGGAACGTTTCCAACGTATGAGAACAACACGCCCAGGGATCGGGCTAGTTCCCTTGCTTTCTCAAGGGTTTTAACTGGCGTGGATGGCACGTTAAATTTGTACTCCGGATGGTAACGGGTGAAGTGGAGAGGTGCATCAGACCCGAGTTCCTTGATATGTTTCTCCACCAGCCGTTTAAGGCAATCTTCATCGTCATTAACACCCGGAATAACCAAGTTAACTATCTCTACGTGTAGACCAAGCTCCTTAGCCCTATGAGCATTCCTCCATACAACTTCCTCCCTAACTCCGCCGCAATACTTCTCATAGACCTCCTCGTCTCCCTTGACATCAAATTTTATGGCGTCTAGGCCTGATTCTGCCAAGGCATCTAAGGCTTGAAGCGTCATGTAACCGTTTGAAACATAGGTGTTGTAGAGCCCCTTCTTCCTAGCTAGGGGAAACAAGTCGAGACCATATTCTAAGAGCAGGGTTGGCTCATTAAAAGATATGGATGTACCGTCGCAACCATGGTTTAAAGCAATCTCCACAAATCTCTCTGGACTAATATAGTTAGCTTTTACAAGATCAGGCGGGGTCTTAGAAATCTCGAAGTTTTGGCACCAAGGACAGGCGAAGTTACAGCTCCAAGAACCTGCAGTCAATGCAAGGGTTCCAGGGTAGAAGTGGAAGAAAGGCTTCTTTTCTATGGGGTTCGCCGAAATCGATGAGATATCACCGTAGACAAGAGTATAAAGTTTACTGTTTATATTCATCCTGGTGTTGCAGAAGCCTTTTAAGCCACTCCGAATTCTACACCTCCGCTCGCAAGTCATACAAACTACTTCACCTGATTCAGAAGCTTCGTAAAACAGTGCTTCCTTAACCGTAGGCAAACCTATCAACCTAGAATCTTATTGTTATGTAGTAGATGAATCTTTTTGTTTTACGTTTTCAATTTCAATTGAGGACATATGGTATAATTATGGTTTACCTACAGGATTGTGTTTGAGTAGACGTATGGTAAAAACGTTAATTTTGTTTTTGAGACGAAAGAGTTATAAAAAGCGATTACTATTTAGATAGGATGAAAATGGCAGAAAACCTACGGTTGCTTTTGTACTCTCTCTGGTTGGAGCAATTTTGGTCATCATCAACGGGCTGGTAATTGCAGCGCTAATTTCTGTATTAGGAGCATGGGCAAGCTTGTTAGTGCCTAGTGTTGGAGGCTTAGTTATAATTATTGGACTAGGTTCAATTGTGATAGGGATACTGATGCTTATGGGTGCACTTATGATTAACTCAACAAGTAAAAGCAGAGTGGCGACGGGTTCAATACTTGTCATAATATTCTCAATAATTGCTGTTTCATCTGAGGCGGTTTCTACTACATAGGAACCATACTAGGTATAATTGGTGGCATACTCGGTCTGATTTAGAAACCTTCTGCAGCAATACCTCCACCACCTCCTCCTTACTAGAATCCAAAATCCACCTCTCTTTTTTCTGTTCCTTAAGTTAACTATAACTTAGTTCAGGATTTAAAGCATAGAAAAAACATTTCCCATGTCTTAGACGCAGGGAAAAATCGGCTTTTAAAAAGTTACAAATAGACTCAGAAATCCATTAAACATTCTACTTTTTTCCTGAGAGGTTTAAGTTCAACGTTCTCAAGCATACTGAATATTTGTTTCCTAGTTTCCTCCTCTATTCTAGTAGCATCATACCCTATTCTTAAGTATCTTCTTGCCTGAATATTTGTAGAAAGAAGGTCGCACATCCTCGCCACCTTGGCTTCCCTCGTTTTTTCCTCCGAGAATTCTGAAACCAGTTTCGGGATATCCTCAGACTCTATCTCCATCGCCGCTTCAATATCGATCCTAGTCATCCTTGAGGATGCCCATTTGAGGATATCGCCCATTACCGCCTCGGGCAAATCATGGGTGAGCGCTAGCACAGCAGCCTTCTCAGGATTAGCTCCCACAGCAGAGGCTAATTCTAAAGCTAGCACAGCAGCTTCAAAAGAGTGGCTTGCTACAGTCTCAGCATCGGGCATACCTAGCTGCATCCAACCAGTCCGCCTAAGGCATTTTACCGCATTTATCGCATCCAATATATTCATGAACAGTGTTCGTATGCCTTATAGAAAAACTTAACCATCAGGACAATGATTCTACCTTATCTTGGCGTCGACGCGGCCAGCCGCACCCCAGAATCTTTCAACGATCCTTTCGAGACCATAGGGTTTACTCTCAGAAAGCCATAGCTTGCAATACTTGGTTGAAAGAGATATGAAGTCAGATGGTTTAGCTTCATTATTCAGCCTTCTCACCCCGACTTCAATGCAACTCCTTATGAATTCAAGGTCTTCAGGAAGGTTTACCACACTGGTTTCCTCCAGAAGCCCTCTCCATGAGGCTTTAAGCGATTCCGTGTCTTCTTTTGACATTCTATAATACCAGAAGTCTGCAAACAAAACGTGTTTCAACATTTCTGAAACATCAGGTTGCCCAAATGTCTTTCTAACCTCAACGACTTCCTTAGATTCACCTGTCAAAACACGCCATTTCTCCTCCCACTCGCCGTTTCCCTCTGCATACTCCATACAGGCAAGTATCAATGGCTCCAGAAACGAGAAGAGACATTCCTCACCGTCATCACCCCAAGCTGTCAATAGGAATCCTGAAAGACCCTCAGCCCTAGCT
>JAFNIQ010000107.1:0-311 GCA_017601395.1 Candidatus Brockarchaeota archaeon | reverse complement strand
AAATAAGTCACGTCTCCCGAGCTGTAATCCCAGTTTGCAATCACTACATCACGCCATATTGGGCTTTTAACAATCTCAAACCATTTAGATTTTTCATCTTCTCTCAGGTACATTCCAGTAAGCATATCGCCCCAAAGGATCGGGGTCTTACCTTTCTCCTTCGCGATGCTAATCATGTTTCTATGATGAGTCTCATAAAGCATTGGCCCTTCGAATCTCCAGGTTTTATCCAGGCTTCTTCCCCTCCCCATTGCCCAAGTCTCATCTCCACCTATATGGATATGTTTCGAAGGAGAGGTTTCAAGCGCTTC
>JAFNIQ010000106.1 GCA_017601395.1 Candidatus Brockarchaeota archaeon | reverse complement strand
ATTAAGAATAGGGGAGACTTTTTAGTTTAAACGTCCATAACTCCCCTTGTTGCGCACACCACTTCACATCCGAAATTCTTTCAACAGGTTTAGCAAATCTTCAGAAACCTCTTCATGCAATAATTCCGAGGGAAAAAGGAAAGGCCTGGAACAAGGAAAACAGATGGTTAACAATCTTCCTACCGTCAGAATCCTAGAGTCGGATTTCGAGGACGCGGTGAGGACGGCAAGTGTTTAGCTGCACGCGGGCCAGCTTCCTTGTCCTTAAGCTTTTCAGCAGCCTCCTGCGGAGCACCTGATCCCTTGGAAAACTTTAAAACGTTAAAAGACATTTGTTATTAGTAGAGAGAGAAGCTATGGGCCATACGGTTGCTAAGGTTAAGGCTTATAATCCTAAAGACGAGTCGTTAAGCTTGGAGCTTGAACTACTGGTTGATACTGGCTCAACCTACACTTGGATTAAGCGGGAGAAGCTTGCGGAGATCAGGGTTAAGGACATGGGCAGGAGAGGATTCAGGAGTATAGATAATAGAATTATAGAACGAGAAGTTGGCGAGGTGGTTATTGAGTGTTTGAGTAGAAGGGCCACGACGGTGGTTGTTTTCGCCGACGAGAAGGATAATGAAGTGTTAGGGTTGCATGCTCTTGAAGGCCTGGGGCTTGAAGTAGATCCGGTGACTAAGCAGCTTAAGGAGTCTGAAGCAATACTAGCGTTATCAGCGTGCGTTACTCACCAAGGTGTATGAACCTCCTCGCCATCTGACAAGAGCGTGCGCTTTTGCAAAATCAACATCACTCAGGTTTCCTAAGCCTCCTAACACGGTTGAAGCCAAGCTCGTCCTCGGTCACTGCACGTTTATAAAAACTAATTAGAAGGAAGTAAGATTGAGTTATCCATCTCATTTGATTTTATCCTGGATGCAAAACTTTACAAATCGTCTTCGCGAAGAATAGCGCGCTCCCGGCTTTAAGGAATCTCGGGTTTATCCTTCCAAGCCATCTATTCCCGTGAGGTTCTTAAAGATCATTCTTAAACACTCTCCTAAGCCGGCGTTTCCCCGCTCCTCTTACCGAGAGTATGCCTCACCCTTGCGCAGGGCGTTTAAATACCTTTAGGAGCCATTGAAACCAACAGTTATCTCTCAAGGTTTATGAGTATGTGGAGAACTCTATGAGACATGTCTCACTTAAGCAGGATAAGCTTATTAGCGGGAGCACCGTAAAAACAGTTTGTGAGAATAGAAGTCCAATGGTGGTTTGAACAAGCTAAGAGGGACCTGAAGATGGCCGAGGAGCTACTAAAATCCGGATTTTTCGAGGGTGCGGCTTATCATTCTCACCAGGCTGGAGAGAAAGCCCTTAAAGCCCTCGTGATCCATGTGCGCGGATACCATTTAACCCACTCCTGCAAGTTCCTACTGGACCAGCTTAAGACACAGGGTTTGAAAGTTGACGAGTTATACAGCTATGCGAGGGAGCTCGATGTACACTACTTGGCATCAAGGTATCCGAATACGGCGAGCGCACCCCCCTATGAGCTTTACGACGAGCCTAAGGCTAAAGAGCTGGTTGAGAACGCGAGAAAAATACTAGGCTTCGTCGAGGAGAACTTGGGATGATCGAGGAAAAACTGAGGGACGCTGTTTTCCGACTTACGAGCAGGATGCCGTTGAAAATAAACTCGATAGTCCTCTTCGGGTCGCACGCCCGGGCGGAGGACTTATGGTGGAGCGATGTCGACCTTCTAATCATCTCCGAAGGTTTTTCAAAAATGAGGAGAGAGGAAAGGATGAGGCTGGTCTTGGAGAAATGGGAGTATGAGAAGCCAGTGGAACCTGTTTGCCTCTCCCCGGAGGAAGCCTCATGGGAAAACCCATTCCTCTGGGAGGTCTGCATGGATGGCGTCATCATCTATGACGACAGCACGTTTAACGTGCTCAGAGCCAAGTGTCTGAAGTATTTGGAAGAAAATAAAATTAAGAGGTTTAAGTATGGTTATGTTAAGCAAGAATAGGAAAGATTCGATTCTGAGTTTTGCCGGAGGCTCACGTGTAAGCGCGTGCTTTTATCCTCCTCATTAGAGGCTAACACCATTGTTTATAGTCTTAACAACATCACACTTAGCGTAAATAGTTATGACATGAGAGCCGAAATCAGCATACGCCATAGCCACGATATTGTTAAGTTTACACAATAACCTCTTAGTTAATTTGACATCTTGCACGCTCCAAGCTGGGGATTAGCCGCGCGTGCTCATGCAGAGCCTCTGTCGAGTGCGGGAAGCTGAATTCGAAGCTTCTTGCTAAGGCGAAAAGCCAATTAACGGAAATAGAGAAATCCCATGACTTTCAAATCTTGTCTACTGCCTGTTCTACGATTGGAGGAAAGATAATGGAGATGAGTGGGTTAAAAAATTGAATGGTGGATTAAAACACGTACTATATGCTCCGCCGAAATCAAAACATCTAAAGATCTAGCAACCTTAAAAAGATGGGAAAGCTAGTGAAAGTGTGCGAATAAATCCGATAGGACAGCAACGATCTAATTCTTATCAGCATTTTTTAACCCAGTGGGATGAACCCAAACTCACAACAGCGAATGATGATGGGCTGGTTGAGGAGGCTGATGAAGAGAAGATATCGGGCTAGCTTACACTACATTACTTAACGCCCATCCCTTTCTCTCGCCCTCTCCTTCTTTACGAGGCTTCAGAAGAGATTTGGCTGAGAAAGTTGACACACCATGGAGGAGTTAAGAAATTGTTTAACTTTTTTCAGAAAAGTGTTTCAGAACCTTGCAGATTCTTGTGAATTGCATGGTGCGTTCAGAAAAAATAGCAGCGGTACACAAAGAAATTGGAAGCGATAAGGGATTACGATCAGTTCAAGGCCAAGAGTAGCCAAAGGAATTACGCTAGTGTTCGGAGCACACGCTATGGAGACGATGGGAGGGTAGGCGGCATATTAGTCTTTTTAATCTCTTCCTCCGATTTTTAACCCACCCGGCGGTTTCAGGATTAGCCCTTACATTTTGCCTACTTCGCTTGTTTTACGACTGGAGGAAGGGTGAAGGGGACAAGCCGATTTCAAACCAGTCCGGCGAGTATACCTTGTCACGATCTCCATGTTTTCCTCAGCCAATTGAATGAGGCTAACCATTTCCACTAGCCTACCACCGTTTTAAAGCCAGTCAGCTACTTATCGGCTTTGTGGAAGATGACTTTGGCTTTAACCATTTCTTCACCCGTTCTGAGATGGCTTTATTCCTCACCCAGCCATAGGTCAGGTATGTGGCGCAGGCGATTAGGGTGGTGACGGATATTATCGAGCCTATGTAGAACCATTTTTGGGGTTCGTATTCTATGGTGATTTCTAAGAGGCCTGTCTGGTTTATCCAGAAGCCGTTTATCACGCCGTATAAAGGTATGGATTGTATTCTTTCTCCGTTAACATAGGCAACCCATAAGGGATCGTAGGCTTCGGCGAAGGAAAGCATGAAGGGCTTGGTTGCATTCACCTTTACTAAATATTTTGTTGGGTCAATCTTTTGATAGCTTACTACTTCTGCTGGATTTCCATCCGGTGTGAAAATTTCTTCTAAGGTCTCATTCTCCTTTTGGGTGGAATAGAGCCAAATCACATCTAGGTCTGATGGCTCGTTTCTAAAGCTCCACTCACGAGAAGATTGCATCGGGTTGGCAATTTCTATTACGTGCTTTCCTTTCTCAAGGTTTATTGACCCGATGTAAGTCCAGTTCAGTTGTGGCGAGCTAATTTCATATTCTTTTTCGTCTATTTTTATTATTAGGTTTCCTCTACTCCTGATTACGAGAGTGTAGTTTCCAGGTTTTATGATTTCTACTTCACCCCAAGCTTTTGATGCTTTAGTTAGTTCTAGAACTATTCCATTGCTGGCTTCTCCACAGTACTTGTTCGATATTGTACCATTTTGATGATATAAGTCTGATTCTGCCTCTAAGATATAGATTACCCTTTTATCTTGCAGAAGTTGTTCCAGTTGGTTTTGGACATTTTGATATTCTTGTTTTGGGATCAATGCAAAGAGGTTTACTGCATTAAATCCTTCGATGTTTGTTAGAGTTATTTTATGAGAACCTTTTTCCAGCCATAGTGTGTCTATTTCCTTCCATGTAAATTCGTTAAGCTGGTCTTTTGTGTTCACGGTGTAACCTTTGTCATCTAATTGAATTCCGATTTTTCCAGCTTGCTGGTTTTGGAAGAGGCGTGCTAGGAAAACGTATTCATCTGTTTCTTTTAGTGTGAAGGGGATTTCAAGCGTGCACAATGTCGCCCAAGTAAAAACTAAGCCCCTGCCATAATCAAAATCCCAATTATCAATACCTCTTCGCTCCAAATACGGATGCCAAGGCCCATGTAATGGATCATTAGTTCCGGCTTTTGACCAAAGTTTGGATGGGTTATGATTGTTTGTGTAACCAAATGGAGAGATTACATACTTTTTGTGCGTTAAGAGGAAAGCCAGATCGTTTAAAACTTTGTTTGTAGAAACAATAGCGTCAATTTCGTTTTGAATTACTATTTCTTGCATTTGAGTCGGAAAAATCAGGCAAGAATTTAGGATATTGAACGAAGGAAAAGAATTCAAAGTAGTAAGCTTTTCTAATCCCTCAAAAAGTAGAACGTGCAGTGTCGGAATATTCAGGATCTCCACGCAATAAGGGTTTTCGAAAACTATAAGGGATCCCTTGTGCATCACGAGTTCTAAATCTTTTTGCGCTAACAAATTGGAGATTATTCTATTCATGTCATGTGATGCCATAGCATCCCCACGTAGTAACAGGTATCGTATGTTCAGGAATCCAAGCTCTTTACCCAAGTGTTCCGTTCTGTTTTCCCTAACAAGATGCTGAACATATCTGTGATAAAAATCTTCTTTAACCCTAGCATTGGGGGCAAACCATGGGGGACGTGCTGGCCAAACAGTAGTTTTATATTTGCCTTCAGGATCTTGTTGTTCAATCCAGTTGTAAGTGTAGACATAGTCGCTGGGTAAATCCTTGGGTTTTAATGCACCTCTCATATCACCAGTCAATAGAGGGAAGGCGGCAAAGAAGGAGGAGGACAGTATAAATACACATAAAATGACACTAATTGTTTTTTGGATATGGGCTTTTTTTCTATAGAGGAATTCATAAATAACCATTCCGCAAAGCAAAGAATACGACAAAGGAATTA
>JAFNIQ010000028.1 GCA_017601395.1 Candidatus Brockarchaeota archaeon | reverse complement strand
CCCGGTTCAAACCCTTAACGCCTTTAGTGCGCACCATTTGAAATCTGATCTTTACCTTTCCCATAACCCTTGATTCATCGACTTTGCTTCCCACCATATTAGAAGGAGCTTTATTATTTTATGGATTGTGAAAGCGAAAATTTCGACAGAAAGATTTATATGCTAATTCCATCTTTAACACAAAGTCTTCTGTCTGCTTAACACTGTTAAATGCAGAGAATGCGCTTGAGCATTTTCTTCCATTACCTTTTTGGAATCAACTTTACAAAGAAGGGTGATCATACTGTTAGGCTGACCGTTAAGGATGATGGAGGACTTGAAGCCGGCTGTGAGAAGACAATAACCATGTAAAACTCCTCACCCATAGCCAACTTCATGTACTCGCCGTGAGCCCCGCAAGAATGAAACGGTAACTTTTGTCAGCAACTCAATAGATTCAGATGGCAAAATCGTGAGTTAGAATGATTCTTCGGAGATGGAAGTGAAGGTCTTGGTGAGAACGCGCGCCACGCGTATGCGGAGAAGGAAACTACACCATGGTTCTTCTGGTCAGCGACGATGAGGGAAAAATAGATTGGTGTCTTCAAACAATAAGCGTGAAGTCCGCGTCAAACTTCTTGAGGAAAAACCTGGCATACAATACTTCATGTAGGTTTTTCGCTATCATAATTACCGTAACCACAGTAACCGTAGCATATGTCGCATTCGAGAAATATTTTTTCACAAAGCATGCGCGAAGCTTTTTAAACTGGCCCGCAAAAGTAAGCGGAAGGTTAAAAAAGTTAAAGTAGATGCCTTATACTAGGAAAGAGTATATCTTTTTGGATTGTAAGGGAAGTCTTAACTAAGGAATTTGATGAAGAAGATTTAACCTGACAAATCAAGATTGAGCTTACTCTCGACGATTCTAGTCACTTCTTCCAATACTTCTTCCAAAGGCTTCCCCGCGTTAACCATGACTAGCTCCCCGTTTTCAACAAGCTTCATGTAAACGCTTCTTATCTTTTCGAGGAGAGACGCGTCTTCAAAAGGTCCTGAAACCTTCTTCCTCCTGAGGGCGTTCTCAGGCTCTATGTCGAGGTAGATTGCTAAATCAGGTGGGGGAACCCTGTTGTTAATGATTCTAACCCATTCCGGATCGTTTAACAGTCCCCCTTGGTAAGCTATGGAGGAATGAACGTATCTGTCTGAAATAACATAGTAGCCTTTTTCAAGCCTCTTCCTTATGATCCTTTCATAATGCTCAACTCTGTCTGCAGCAAAGAGTAGTGCTAAGTAGTATTGTGGAGCGTTTCGTATCTTGGAGGCGTGAAGCCTTATCAATGCTCCAACCCGCATGAACGTTGGCTCCACCGTGTAGAAACAAGGATAGCCCTTCTCCCTGAGCCTCAGGTAGAGGTTTGTGGAAACAGTCGTCTTTCCAGAGCCGTCTATTCCTTCAAAGCTTATATGAACCCCTTTCTCCCTGTCCGCCATACTCCTAAAGCTTATTAGAGGCTCTATTAAAGCATGTCTTGAAGTTTTGGAGTATGTAGCGGAGGTAAGGGATCCGATATATAGATACATTCACATAACGGGAGTGGAAAGAAGCGTGATCGATACTCCTGTTTTCCAGAGGCTTAGAAGGATTAAGCAGTTGGCTGGAGCCCACCTGACTTACCCAGGTGCCACGCATACACGGTTCCTCCATTCGCTGGGCGTAATGCTGACAGCCAGCAAGATATTTTCTCACCTGGCTAACTATTATCCTGAGAGAGTGGATAAGGATGGGCTTCAACTCATAAGGCTGGCTGGCTTGCTGCACGATATTGGCCACGGGCCTTTTTCACATACTTTCGAAGAAGTTCTCAGCGAGAAGAGGAGTATGACGCATGAAGAAGTGGCATCAATGCTTATAGTCGGGACTGAGATTGCGGACCTGGTTTCTAAAGCTGGGTTTACGGCGGAAGAGGTTTCTAGGCTCTCCGTAGGGAAAGACAGTTCGAGAAGCAAGTGGGTTAACCAGATAATCTCCAGTTACTTCGACGCCGATATTCTCGACTACCTTCCTAGGGATTCTTTCTTCACAGGCGTTGAATACGGCTTAGTGGATTCTGAGAGAATCATAGACTCCATGCTTCTATGGGAAGATTCTCTAGCCATCGACGAGGCGGCATTATACGCTTTAGAATCCTTATTCATTGCGAGGTACATGATGTTCAAGGCAGTCTACTTCCATAGGACCGTCAGGGCTGCGGTTATAATGCTTTCGAGGGCGATGCTCCTGGTTGACGATGCAGTGGGGCTAACAGGATTTAAAGATCCGGAGGAATATGTCTCCTTGGATGACCATTCGGTAATCCAGAGAATACTCTCAATGGATAATGCTACTGAGGAAGCTAGGCTGGCTAAAAGGCTTATAACCGGATATTTAAACAGGTCTTTGTTGAAATCAGTGTTCGAGATAATGATGCACCATGAGGACCCTCTATACCACTCTTTAATCTCCAGACCATCACTGCGAGGAAGCCTTGAAAATGAAATCGCTGAGGAGGCTGGTATAGCCCCAAGCCTGGTTTTCCTAGACCTTCCTTCAGTCCCCTCGCTACCATACCATCCTGACTATAGTGGTGAGAAACACGGAGGCTTCGACGTAAAGATAATAGGATGGGAGGATTCTGAGAGAATGGCTAAATCGGTTTTCGATGTCTCCCCTATGGTTCAATCTCTGAAGGGCTTCATGGGTCTTGCAAGAGTATACACTTTTCCAGAAAACAGGGAAAGGGTCTTCAAAGCCTCTAAAAGGGTCTTCGGAGAAAGGCCATACTCTTTTAAAATATCTCTTTAAGCCTTGCCAGTAAACCTTAGTATCCTGCCTCTCTTGGCGTCAAGAATAATTGTTTCCCCGTTTTTGAACGACGAAAGTATTCTCCGCATATCCGCTATAACCACCGGTATTCCGGCAAGTATTGCCCCGGCGGATATTATGCTGTCTTCCTGTCCAAGTATTATTCCTGAGGGGGCGACACCTCTTTTAGAAAGGCTGTATATCACGTATGAGCCTACCGTGCTCCCCTTGCTGGATGGAACTGCGAGAATCCTTCTGCACAGGTTCACTCCTTCCAGAGGATGGTTCTTCTCAACTATAACTCCTGTCGCCGGATCTACCCCTCCGAAGAAGGATATTGGCTGCTGGCTTATCAGTAGAGATCCCTTGGCAAAACCTGTGTTAACAACCTTGACTTTTAAAATCATGCTACCTACCACCATATTCTTCAACAAACTCTTTTAAAGACTTCAGGGTCGTTTTAAGCCTAAAGCTTCCACGCAGGTAGTATGCTGCTTTAACTGAGTTTGTAATAACGTGTGCCCCGTCCTTCTTTAGGCTGCAATACATGACACAGGAGTCTTTAAACACTCTAACTCCTTTTTCAGAAAGTTCAGCCAACAAGCCTTTTTGAAAAGACTCTAAATAGGCACTTCGAGAGGTGAAAACCCATGCTTCCACTGAAAGCCTGTCTACGCTTCTAAGTGTTTCGTGAAAAATCTTAATCTCCTCTGGAGACATGTGGGGGCAGCCTGTTACGAAGACCAGCCTTTTACTGTGAAACGGCGGAGCTTCCTCGGAAAGAATTCTCCTCCCCTCCTCAAGCGTGGTTCTATCGAGAATTATTTTTCTCACGGGTTTCTTCACCCTTGAGAATCCTGGCGTCAGATTCTCTATCCAAACCATGGGTGCTGCTCCACTGGTACCGAAGCCTGCGAGAAGCTGCTTGTAGCACAGAATGTTTCCAACGGGTTTTTTCAATCGGAGATACGGTATTTCGGCTCCGGCTTTCACTCCCATGACATATCCTAGAAGCCCGTAGTCAACTTCATCCTTAAGCTCACCGTTATATTGGAAGAGAATCCGGGGTTTCTTTCCGTTTCGAAGATGTATGCCGGTTCGCGCAGTATAACCGAGTATGGCTGAAGCCAGAGCCGTCAAGCTTCCCTCTTTGTTTGTTGAGGCGCCTATGATTGAATTTGCATAGAGTACTGCGGAGCTCTCCGCCCAAGCTATTTTCTGATTTTTTCTCAACGGGTTGTCGAACAGGTAGGGCATGCATGTGAGCGACTCAATCGCTCCGATGTTTTTCAGGCTTCGAATTATTCTCCTCTGCTTCTCAACGACCTCCGGGTCGCATTCAACAGTTGAGTCGTAATCAACGCATCCAGGGTTTATCGTCGTCCTGACCTTAAACTTTAATCCTGACCTGCCTAGGTCTTCAAGGAATTCAAGACCAGCGTCACCAATATTTAGGTAGGAAATTCCAGAGAGATGCGCACTAGATATCTTGATGTATCTTTTCCTTCCAGGCTGCATCGCCTCAAGTATTTTTTTAAAAATCCTTTTGGTTACACGCTTGTTCAACCTACATCCTGCTCCTTAAGAAACGTTTCCTATCGATCCCGACTGGAAGGGTTAAGTCCAAGCCCCATTTCGAGGTCACCAGCCTCTCTTGATCGCTAGAAGGGTCTAGCGAGGATCCACGCATCGCTTCAAAGAAGTAAAACTTCCGTTTATCCTGAAACCTTGTGGCTAGCGCGAAATCCACGTCCGCGTAGCTTCCCGGGTCTATGTCGTCATCCACCACGATTATTCCTTTCACAGAGCCGTGTGCTTCCATCACTAGCCTTATGACCTTGAAAGGCTCGTCATCATGTTTCTTCGAAATGCTTACGAAGCAGTGAAGCCATCCTCCTGACCCGCTTGAAAGCCAGACGTCCTTAACATCAACATCGTTTTCAGCAAGCTTCTCTCTTATCTTAACTTCCGCTGGGTATCCCATGAGCAGTTTATGTTCAAGTCCCCCTGGAAGTATCGCGTGGTAGATCGGATTTTCATTCCAATAGACTTTATCAACCTCGATAATCGGTTGTTCCCTCGGCTTATCGGGTAGTCCAAGTATATCAGTCATCCATTCCCTGGCGGTTAGGTCCACCCTTACCCTGCCTTCGAAAACATACTCGGACTCAATGGGTACCGGCAAGTCACCATCGTCGAAATACGTGACCTCAAGCGGATTACTGTTTAATGCTCCTGCATAGTCTATTTCCGAAACCTCTTTCGGCAACTGGGTTGAAGCAGACAGGATTATGTGCACAGGCGTGCCGATAAGAACAGCCACTTTCAAATCCCTGCCACTATTCTTCTGCTTCATGAATATCTGGTGCAAATGCCTCCCCTCAACCATCCGTACAGCAAACATGTTTGAACCGAGGTGGAGAAGCCTGTGCACAGACATGTTGACGACGCCATCCTCGGGGTCCCTCGCCACGATTATGGAGCTAGTAACATACTTTCCAGCATCATCCCTATAGTATTTCAATAAGGGTATTCTGGAGATTCTGCTGGGGTCGGATGCTCCATCCCAACAATGGCTTCTCTCAACCGGCTTGACAGGGTGCCTCTTAGCCCAGGAAACATGGTTAAACAATTCTCCTGCTCCGGTTTTCATCAGCCTCTCCACTCTGCCCCGGGTAGAGTATAGGTTTGCTATCAACGGGTCTTTGCCTTCGAATGGCTCTCTAAACAGAATGGTTCGCGGGTCGCTTTCCCTTATCATAATTGGAACCTGGGATTCAGAGTGTTTTCTCGAATCCAGGAGGATCTCGTTGCTAAGCTCCTTCACATAGTCTCGTATCCTTGTCATGCTGGTTCCATGATAACCATGCTGATTAAAATGTTCCCCGAAGGGTTGGAAAAGAGTTTAATACGTTGAAAACAATCTTTTAAGGTAAAAGGTTGAATATGCGGTTTGAAGAGGTAGCCGTAAGCCTGAGCGGTAAGACGGTCCTTCTCTACGGTGAGTACTCTAGGGTTTTCCCATTCATTCTCAGCCTCATTAGGTTGAATAAGGATTCTACCCTGCTTTTCTTAGACGGTTTTAACATGAGAACAATGGTTAAAGAA
This sequence comes from Candidatus Brockarchaeota archaeon, assembly GCA_017601395.1. Taxonomy (GTDB): domain Archaea; phylum Thermoproteota; class EX4484-205; order EX4484-205; family JAAOZP01; genus JAAOZP01. The sequence goes on along the minus strand of JAFNIQ010000028.1, from coordinate 13,908 downwards.
GCTTATTCTCTCAGTCCCCAAGTTCTCTCCAGGATTATTTTCTCCAGGTTTGAAAGCCTTGTGGAGCTCGATAAGGCGCTTGAACAATCCGAGAAGATGCTTCTTGAAAAGGGCTCCTTTAAGCTTCTCGTAGCGGGCTCCCTGCCGGACGCTTATCTTCGCGAAATATCGTTACACGACTCTTCCTCGCACTCAAACATTCTTCATCTTCTCAACAAGATTCTTGCTTTCTTCTCATTCCTCTCCAAAAAATACGGCTGCATCGGGTTTCTTATTGGTCCCGGCGAAGGCCTGAACGGCTCAGCCAATATTCCGGCGAAAAGAATCTTTCTCTACTGGGTGGATTATGTGTTTGAGATGCGTAAATGCGGCTTTGGCGGAACGCTTGGAGAGCTAACCGGGAAAACCGGGGTTAAAACTAGACTTTGCGTGCCTCCGGAAGGATTTAAAGAGGCCGGGGAAGTATTGGAGTGCGACGAGAATGCTTGTCCAAGAAATGTTTGAACTGGGTATCAGAGGGCTGATTTTCTATTCTTCAGCCTATGCTACTAATGCTTCCGCCCTCCTGTTCAGGGGCAGGAGACAAATAGACTTTGGAAGAGTTTTCATAGATGGTAAACCGGTCTTTGGAAGCGGTAAAACTTTCAGGGGCTTCTTCCTAGGCCTATTAATCGGGACTCTCACGGGGATCATCGTAGGCAATCCGGCTGCAGCGTCGTTTCTAACTAGTCTCGGAGCATTGCTAGGAGACCTGACGGGGGCTTTCATTAAAAGAAGGCTTTCGATAAAACCGGGTGATCCCGCGCCTGTTCTCGACCAGTTTGACTTCATGCTTGGCGCAACACTCTTGTCGCAGCCCTGGAATTATTTGGATCCGCGTGCAATCATAATAATCATGGCTTTAACACCGGTAGTCCACCTGGTTTCAAACTTCTCAGCCTTCCTTCTTAAAATAAAAAAGGTGCCGTGGTGAAGCCTAATGCCCGTCTACCTTAAGGCTGTTGACTTAAGGTAATCCAGCCCAACTATCATCAGCAGAGATATTGCTAAAAGGATTAATCCAAATATTATGATTGTGTTCTTCTGGGAAACGGACCTTGACCCCCTAACCAGTAGAATCGTTCCCATGCCTGCGAAAAGATAGGAGATAAGTATGTAAATCATCTCTAGGCCCGTTTGTGAAAGGTAGTCGCCCAATGCCCTAGGAATGTAGAAGTAGACGCCGTACCCGTAGGATGATAGATCTATCATCCACGGGACTGCCTGAAAGTAAGTAATCACGTAGGTTGCTCCCGACAGGAACGCTCCTATGGCGATGGTTAAACCTATCAGGATGAGCATGTTTACAAACTCTCCTCTACGGATTACACCCGCCTTCTCGCTCCACCTCCTTATTTTCTCCATCAAGTATTCCGGCAACAGCAGTGGGTTCATATACTTGGTTTTCTGGCTTGAAATAGTGATTTAAGCGTTTCCTTTCCGCTTTTAAAAGGTTTTTAAACAGCTGAGGCTTGGGGGGTCCTGATGAAAGCCAGTTCTGAGAAATGCATAGTCTGTGAGAGGAGCGTTGAAAAAGGGTCTAAACCGTCTTTCTGCAGGCTTCACCTGGAAACGTATAGAAGTATTGTGGGGAACTATGAAAAGTGGAGGAACGCGTACGGTGATTTAACGCCAGAGGAGTTTCTCAGAAGGCTGGAGAACAATAATTATGCGGGTAAATGGGTTAAGGAGGTTGCGCGCGTCATGCTTTCAAACCGCGGGCTGCTCCAGTTTTTCCTGAACGATCTGTCTTACTCGGGCATGAAGGGTTGACGCATAGAAGCCAAGGCCTCCCTCTAGTAATAACTCTCACCACAGGCCATCCGCAGGTCTTGCAAGTCTTCTCAGTAACGTAAACCCTGCTAGGATTCTGAGGCAAAGGTATGGTGAGGCTGCATTTTTCCTTAAAAACATTCGTGCACATCCCAAACCTTTTACCAGTCTTCCTTGAAACAATCATCCTGAGTTCTCCTTCTCTACATAAGGGGCATTTCCCAATAGTGTTCTTCCCCCTGAGTATTGATATTATTGAGCTTGAAAGATGTTTCCCAATATGCTCTTCGTTGGCCTCCACTTCCCTGAGTATTTCAGCCAACTCGGTTTTCGCCAAGCTTATAACCTTCTCCTCATCGATAAGCCCCTTCTCTATCTTCTCCATATAGGCCTCAACTTCTCTAGTCATTTCAACAGAGAGGATCTTTGGTGAAAACCTGTTTAAGGCAGAGACTATGCTAAACCCTAAATCCGTTACAACTATAGACCTGCCAGCTATATAGCCCCTCTTGTAGAGCGTCTCAACTATCTCCGCTCGAGTCGCCTTGGTTCCTATTCCAAGCCTCTCCATCTCCCTCACGAGGGAAGCTGGATTATAGCGGTGCGGAGGGTTTGTGAACCTCTCCTCAGAAATAATCCTTCGAACAGTCACGCTTTCACCCTCTTTAAGCTGAGGTATTATCCTCTCCTCAGGAGCATAGTAGGGCGAGTATACTTCCAGCCATCCTTTCTTAACGATCTCGCTGCCCCTAAGGGTGAATCTTTCGCTCCCAAGCCTCAAAGAGACTCTGCAAACAGCCTTCTCCGCATCCTCGTCGAAAGCCGCTAGGAATCGCCTAGTCACTAAATCAAGTATTTTAAGCTGGTCGGTGCTTAAACCCGTTTTCTGTTCCCCGGTGGGGTAGATGGCGGGGTGTGCCGGGTCATCTTTCTCACCCTGCTTAGGCGTTAAAACGTGTCTAGAAAGTATTTTTTCAACAGTCTTTGAGTAAGCAGGGTTTTCCGCAAGCTTTTCAAGTATTTCCCCGTAACCTATGTCCGGGGGCAGTTTCTGCGAGGATGTTCTAGGATATGAGATTAAAGCGTTCAAGTAAAGCGTCTCAGCTATGCTGAGCGTTCTTGAAGGAGTGAAGCCGAAAAAGCTGTAAGCCTCTCTTTGGAGGGTAGTCAGGTCAAACGGCTCCGGGACGCTTACCTTCTCAATCTTCCTCTCAACCTTCTCAACCAGGGCTTGCTTAGAATCCGCGTTTTCAACGATTCTCCTCGCTTCTACGAGGCTGTCCACCCTGTCCTTCTCGTGCGTAGCCTCGTAGGTCTTACCGTTGATTATGATCTCCGCCTTTAAAACCCAGTAGGGAGTGGGTATGAAGGTTTCTATGGCGATCTCTCTCTCAACAAGCAGGTTTAAAGTCGGTGTTTGAACTCTGCCAACGCTAAGGACATAGGGTGTTCTTACAAAACGCGTCACGGACCGTGTTAAAGCCCTAGAAAGGTTTATCCCGTAGAGAAAGTCAACTATGTGGCGGGTCTCGCCTGCTTTCACCAGTCCCATGTCTAAACCCGGCTTCATTTTTCGAAAAGCCTCCTGAATCTCTTTCTTCGTCAACGTTGAAAGCTTCATCCTGAAAACCCTGTTCTCCTCGGAGACCCTGTAGAGGAACCTTAGAACATTATATCCTATTAGGCTCCCCTCAATATCGTAGTCGCACGCGTTGACATAATAGTCCACGCCGTTGCTCATGCTGTTCATCTCCTCAAGCCATTTCTCAAGCCTCCTGTTCTTCTCAACGATATGCTTCGGAACCCACTCGTAGTCGAAGACAGGATAGGACAGCCTATTCCTGTTTCTCGTAGTCAGCTCATACAGGTGGCCTAGGGCTGTTGTAACCAGTATCTCAGAATCCCCGTTTCTAACGAGGAACGAGGGCACGACCCTGCCTATTCTCCGAGGTTTCGAATCGGGGTCTAAAGCCTCGGAAATCCTTCTCGCCGCCTCCGGCTTCTCAGCGATTATTAGATACTTAGACAAGGCTTCTACTCCCGTAGGCCAATGTTTAAATCGCTTTCGCGCGATCCGCTTTTAAAATTTTCACGTTTAAAATAGATTTTTATACCTCCTTCCGAGGCCGAAAATGAAAGGTAGACGAGTAAAAATGATGAGGGTCAGGGAGGTCTTTGGAAAAGCCTCGAGAATCAGGCCCAGTATTAGCCTCGAATCCTACGTTAAAACATCCATGTTTATCACCATCATATTCATGTCTATAGCCATAAGGTTCCACAACCTCCCCCTCGGGTTCTACTTGGGAGAGTTCGACCCATTCTGGCATTACCGCAGCGCAGAGTACATAATGGAGAACGGTGTCCCCGCCTTCTTAGAATGGGTTGACCCTTTAAGCTGGTATCCCTATGGCAGGGCTGCTGCAGCATCCACGCCCATCGGCCTCCCCCTGGCGGCGGTCGCTATCCACGTTTTCCTTAACACGCTGGGTGTTTCACTCCCCCTGATGGATGTAACGATAATCTTCCCGCCTTTCGTATCAGTGCTGGCTGTTGCCGCCATATTCTTCATGGGTAGAGAGGTTTCCGGCGACGACTGGGTCGGCCTGCTCGCGATGCTGCTCCTAGCTTTCAACGGAAGCTTCATCGACAGGACGCACATGGGGTTTTTCAAGCACGAGAGCCTAGGCATACCGCTCATAGCGATCTCCGCATACCTCTATTTTAAAGCGGTCAAACCAGAGTCTTTAACCAAGGTAATAGTATTCTCCGTGCTGTCGGGCTTGGTTCTAGGCTATCTCTGTATTTCTTGGACTGCATACGTTTACATGATCGGGCTTGTTACATTGTTTTCAGTGCTCGTAGCGCTTTTCCTAGACGTTGGTTCGGCGGAGAGAACGTTAATCTCCTTCACGATAACCATGGGTCTCTCGATGCTTATTGCAGTCCAGTTTCCGAGACCCGGGGAGAGCGCCATATACTCAATATACTATATTGCGGTAATCGTAGGCTTCGTAATCATACTCCTAATGAAATACCTTAAAAAAGTAGAGTCGTCGCTGACACTCCCCATTCTAACAGGCTTCATCGCAATCGGTCTGTCTGCAACCCTCTTGCTCTTCAACACCGGCTTATTCTCCTCTCTTCTAGGCAAGCTCATGGCTGTGATAAATCCCTCAGCCCGTTTCGAGCAGCCAATAGTCGAGTCCGTGGCTGAACACAAGATGGGCACATGGTATTCTCTTTTCCTAGACCACGGGCTCCTGCTACTATTATTCATGGTTGGAACAGTTTTAAGCGTTCTCCGAGGAGACAGGCTTAGCAGGCTTTTCATTATATCAGCAGGTTTGAGCTCGCTCTACTTCGCGAACATGATGGTGAGAATAGGCCTAGTGTTCTCCCCGTTTGTCTCACTCATAGCTGCAGTAGGCTGCTCGTCGCTCATAAGCCTATCCTACCCTGCGGTTTCCGAAAGGATTAGAATGGGCAGGAGGGTCGCTACACCCGGCAGAAGAAGCATCCTGGGAGTGGTGTTTGCATCTGTCTTAATACTCTACATGGGTTACCACGGTATTAACACGGGTATTGCGCACATGCAGCAGGAGGGCGGCGCATCCCTTCCCACGTCTTCAATCCCGTATCCAGGCTCCTTCCCAGACTGGATTGAAACATTAACCTGGATACGTTATAATACTCCTCCTGGCTCAGTGGTTCTTTCATGGTGGGACTATGGCTACTGGATTACCTCTTTGGGCGAGAGGCCGACCCTGATAGATAACGCGACGATAAACTCTACACAGGTTGCGGTTGTCGGAAGAATATTCATGTCCAACGATACTGTCGCAATACCCATGTTGAGGAAATACAATGTTTCCTACATCGTTGTTTTCACAACGCTTCCATTACATTGGTATATTGGAACATGGGGTGACGAGGCTAAGTGGACATGGATGGCTGCCATAGGGTATGATTTAAGGCCTGTGAACGCGAGCTACGCGTGGATCTCAGACGACTATAGGAAAGGAGGATATGCCGACTTAAACCTCACCCGGGAGATGCAGAACACTAATCTGGTTTCAGGATATAATGTAAAATATCTTCCGGCGGGCGTAGTTCTGCCTAGAGGAGACTCGGTTCTTACGAGGCTCATGGTTAACGCATACATGCAGGCTATTAGGACTATGGGGGTTTCCCCGGTTGAAAAATTCCAGCTCTCCACCTCCCCATTCTACGAGCTGGTTTTCCTCTCTCCATCCTACGGGTTTGTATCCGTGTACAAGGTGAATTACAACGCATCCTACGGGGAGGAGTCGCTAGTCTTAGGCTCGTCCCCGGGCACGGCTTTGAGAAACTCTTCGAAGCTCTACTCCTTGCCGCTAATACCCGGTGTTAGCATGGTGGTGAACATTAAGAGTGTTCACGTGTCTGAGGGCAAGGCTGAAGTGGGAAATGCTTCAATAGTTTTGAAGGCGAACGCTTCCATGATAGTCAAGGTAAACGGGGAGGTTGAGAAGACTTACCCTGCTTCCCCGGGAGAATACAGGCTCAATTATAGAGATACTCTCCTCGAAATAATGGTTAATGGAACACTGGTTGAAACCCTTCCGCTGCCTGAGGACTTGAAAAGCATTGAAGCGGGATTCCTGCAGTTTGCTGAAGGCGTTGAGGAAGGCAACATAACCAGCTATGCTTTCTCCTACGTCGTGTACGAGGTAAGAGTAGAAGTTTCTTAACCTTCTCAGCTCACGTAATCCGGAAGCCTGAACGACTCGGCTATTCTACGCGCCCTCTCGTCCTGCATTAACTGTCTAACCTTCTTCTCATACCTGCTTATTATCTCGTTTATCCTCTCCTCCTCGCGTTGAAAGTCTCCAATATCCAGTTTAAGGTTCAGGAACCTGTTCAACACGTTTAAAACCTCCCTGGAGCCCTCGGCGTCTGGACGTATGCTGGTCGTTTCTCCCAGTATGCATACAGCGTCAATCCCCATTATGCTGCTTAATCCTAAAATTATTCCTGACAATCCGACCACGGGGGTTCCTATTTCAGCCTTCCTGCAACCCGCTTCTTCAAGCTTTTTCAAAAGCTGCTTGCTGCTCGCGAAGCCTATTGCCTTCTTAGATTCCGATGCGGAAACGTGGCCTCCAGCAGTAACAATCAGCCTAACTCTCCGTTTAACCAGGAATTTCAACATTTTCATGGCAACATCATACTCTCCCCAGATGTTTTCCAAGTGCTCGTCGGCTGTAACTACGAGGAGGTCGGAGCCGTTAAACTTGCTTTCACTCTTGTATATTTTCACCGCTGTGATTCTTGCCACGCCGTTTTTACCCACTATCACCTGGTTGCTGAAATATGGGGATGTAACTATGCCTATGAGCCTTGTATTAAGCTTCCTTATCAGGTACCTCGATATTATTCCACCGATCCTACCTAGTCCAGGTAGTCCTATTATGACAACCGGGTTTTCAATCATAGTATTCCTCCTAACCCAGACCCTCGTCTCCATAAGCGGCATGTCTTTCACGTAAATTCTTGTCCATTGCTTCTCAGACATCGTTTCAACTACTTCTGCTTAAAGTTGCTTAATAAATCTAAAGCTTGGCGATGCTCAGAGGAACGGAGGCTACCGTTTAAACACGCATATTCCTAGGGGTGCTTAGCTTTAAAAACGCTTATAATGTCACACTCTTGACTGATAATGGTAATGGCGGCTAAGAAACTCCGTAAATGCCCAAGATGCAAGAAGTACATGCTTGAAGAGGTTTGTAAAAAATGCGGGGTTAATACTCTTCGCCCCCACCCTCCTAAGTTCTCCCTTGAGGACCCCTTCCTAGAGTATAAGGTTAGAGCACTGTTGGAGGCCCTGAAAGCATCCGGCTAGTGTGTTTGAAAAATCATCAAGTTTTCTCAAGAGTCTTCAGAATTCCTCCCTCTCTCGCCGCGATTTCACTCAGCCTTGCTGCAATCTCGTCCGACAATTTCTTAATCTTCTTAGGCTCGCTGGAGGAAAGCGTTATAGAGTATCTTGGGGCAGCAATAACCTTAACCTCCACCGTAACGTCTCTAGTACCCATTTTTTCAACCTCTCCAAAAACCGTCTTCAACTTTTTTAAGCCATGTTTATCGATAAAGTATAGTCTAACCAGCATTTTCTTCTTAACCTTCTTTTTAATAAGCTCCCTGGCGGCAAGCTCATATATCGCGTCCCTAGCGTCGCCGCTAATTTTCGTTCTGGCTAAAGTGTTCTCACCCTCCATGATCGCTATTCTAAGCGCCTCAGTTAGGCTGCCGTATTTCTCGACAAGCCTCTCCTTAGTATCCTCTAAAACATCGCTGGGTATTGAGAACCTCGCCGCAACCTGGTTGAAAATCTCAACAGCCTTTTTCTCCGCTCTCCACTTCCGCATGACTGAGCGTGCTTCCGCCTTGTTAAGCTGCTTCAGCGATACGAAAACTCTTTCACCACTCCTGCTTATTTTTATGACTCTCACGACTATCATTTGGCCGATCTTAAAGTCCTGCATGCTTCTCTCCTTAGGGATTTCTGAAACATGGAGGAAAACCTCCCTGTCTTTAATGTCCTCGTTTTCAAGAAGCAGGCCGAAATCAGTTATTTCCTTAACCCTGCAGACAAGCAGATCCCCTGCTGAAACTGTTTCACCCGGCATTCTAACTGTAAACCTCTATTATCTCCCCGAAAACCTTGCCTTTTCCACCTGTGCTTTTAACTATTGTTTTACCGCAGACTTTGCACTTGATGTTTGACGCTGGTCTTTCGAAAACTATTTGCTCGTTTTCACACTGGCTGCACTTAACCTTCAGGAAACGAGACCTTGGCTTAAAAAGCAGCCTCTCCATTTCACCTAACCACCTCCAGCTTCTTGATTCTTATCCCTCTCTTCTGGACAACATGGCCGCATTTAGAGCATTTCAGCTTTAAAGTCTGTTTTTTAGTCGTTTTAACGGGTTTCGCCAGAGGAGCCTTCTGCCCTCCGTAGCCGTGTCTGTCAACCCTTTCATGATGCCTTTCCCCAGCAGCCATCTTCCTTCTTTTGCCTGTTTTCAGAAGGCTGACAGAGTGCTCAGTATACTGGCGGCACTTAGGACAGTACGTGTTTATCTTATTAGGGATCTTCATGCGTCTGCGTGCTGGGAGCCTTAAGTTATAAAGATTTCTTCTATTACGCCCTTCTCCTCCAGAAGCCTGGCTACATAGTAAGGTATGTTCACTAGGCACCCGGCTGAGTAAGGCCCATATTCCCTCCCGTCTTCACCCACGAACCTGTCAATATCCTTTAAAACTATTGCTAGCGTCTTTTTATCCATGTTTTTAAAAGGCTGGGAAACGAAGCGTCTCAAGTCGAATTCCTCGGGGGCTGCGGTTAAAAACTTTGAAAGGCTGTTCAAATCCTGTCTCGCCATTTTTTCAAGGCTTTTAACGTTCAGCAACAGGCTTTTCATCAAACGTGTTTTAACAGCGTCTTCAAGAATGCTTTTAACAGCACCATAATACCATTCCAACACCCCTCTCTTAATCGAAGTCTTATCGACCAGTTGAAGCTCACTTCTTATTGACGACAGAAGCTCCGTTAAAGACTCAATATCAGGGCTCGAGTAATCCTGCCTCTCCCTGTTTAACCTCCAGGATTCCACCAGTTTCTTCAAAAAGATGCTATCTTCCGGCATATTCCCCCAGCCCTTTGCACACAATATATACGGCAGCGTAAGCAGGCAGCTCAACCTCTTCATCCTTAAAAGGCCCGAAGGCTCTTCCTCCTAGGCTGAACCTGGGTGCTATCTTCACTTTTAAACAGGTTTCCTCATCGCCGAAAGCAATAGCCTCCTCTAAGGGTTTGAAGGACGGCAAATCCTCAAGCCGGATTCTCCTCTTCACCATGCCGCTGCTACTGTTAATGCTTTCAGGCATCCTCATCAACCTGTGCATGTCGATGGTTACAACAGGGTCGATCCTCACCTTAAGCTCTTCGACAGCGTCCTCAAGCATTTTTAAAACTGTTTCCCTCCTGCTGGTTTTAAGTTTCTCTACGGACCCAGCCTTTTCAAGAACCCTCATGTACACTCTTCTCTTAACCCCTTTTAAACTCACTCCTTCAATACTAACTCCCCTCTTTAAAAAATTAAGCAGCTCCTTCTCATCCAATCCTTGAATCAAAAGGTAGTCTACAATCTCTCTCCTACCTTCTCCCGTTACGTTTAGAAAGTCTTCTTGATTTACATGAACATGGTATCCTCTGTTTCCACTGTAAAAGACACGCATGTTCTCGGGAGCTATTCCAAAGTCTTCCCTCAAAACATGGATCAGCTTTTCAGTCTCCCTAAGTGCTCCGTTAAGCTGTTTCTCACTAACTAGTCTAACCAGCTCTGTGGGGGAACCGCACGATGGGCATCCGTCTCTCAACCCTATGCCGTACTGGTTGCATTTCTGACAGATCCAAGCTGATTCCTCTTCGCTAACAGTGGCAACCGACTCCGCATCTATGTCGAAGAAAAGCTCTGCATTAACGAGTTTTTTCTCAGACATGTCCCTATTACCAGGGTCCTCATAGTTTGCGGCGGAAACATATATGTCGAGAGGTATTTCATTCAGGATGAACTCGTGAAAATCCCTCAGACTGTTGAAACACTTGTGTCTAAACATTCCTCTTCCTTTCTCCAGGAAGAAGCCGAACTCCCTGCTTTTTATCGGCTCCGGCGGTACCAGTCTACTGATGTTCTCATAATAGTACTTGAAGAACTCTCTCTTAAGGAACTCTAGGCTCGCCTGCAACATTCTTCTCACCATATCTTAAAGGATGCTTGATCCCTTTGCAATACTCGTCGGGATAGCATAGTCCATTGGTGAGCATTGTCCTGCAGCTGGGCACAGAGTATTTTTTTCCTCCTCCCCGAATACCGGCCAAGTGCTCAACCTGGTATTTAGTAACACTATACTTGTAGTCTGGCTGTTTCGAGAAGAATTCAATTATCTCGTCAATACTTCTGCTTCTAGCGATCATGAAAGTTGCTACAACCAGCCTCTCGAAGTGTGAAGCATTCTCACCGTTCTCCATCCTCCTAATTATCCTACCGATGCACGGGGGCGTATCCTCCCTCTCCCTTAAGGGGACACGGCTAGCTTTACCTGTTTCAAGCCTACCCCATACTTCAACTATTTCATCAACCGCCCTCCTGAAGCTGTCGGGCACGGCTCCCGCCGGAACAGGCTCAAGAGTCTTTTCGTAAACATAATTATTCACCTCAACTTGGATAAGCCTCGCATACTCGGTTTTCCCCATCGAAACGTATCCATTATTAACAGCTCTGTTTACAAGCTTCCAGTGGGGCGCGTGAAAAGAGTACGCCAGCTTCAAATATGTCGGTATCTTCACCCTTATCGTGTTCTCATCGTCCAGAACGCCTCCCACTCCCATTTTTTCTCCGATGTAGAGCAGCGTCTCATCACTCTCGTTCAGCATCCTCCTGTAGGCACCCCTGCTTTCTCCAAGAGCATACATCCTCCTCACATACTCGTTCATAATCATTGAAACAAGTATGATCGCTATCGGGAAGGACAGCATTTCCCTCACGTAGTTCAGCTCGTCTAAAGCGGTTACCTTAACCTCCTTGAAAATAAGAGCGTTTTTAACCCTTTCAACAGCCCTTTTCAAGGCTGCTTCAGAGCCTGTTTTCTCCAGGCTTTCAAGCGACAGGTCGATGTTTCTAGATACGAATTCCCTAGTCTCCGGTAGAAACGGGTATCTCGCAGCCCTAAGGACGTTCTCACTCATCATTTTTCAAAGCCTTCTCTAATACCCTCTCTCCGTGAAACTTTATTAACATTAAGGTTCGAAACTTCTTAGAAGCAAGCTATATAAGGGGTCCTCTAAGCTATTAATAACCAGCATGTCGTCTCCAAACATCCTCGCAAGGCTCGTGATAAACGACGCCAGGGTTATTCGCAAGGCTCTTAAGGCAACTGCCTCCCTGATAGATGAGGCGCCGGTTAAGATAAGTGACGAGGGCCTATCCATAAGGGCTCTCGACTTGGCGGAAGTTTCGATGATCGACCTAGTGCTTTCGAAAGAGGCTTTCGAAACATTCGATTTCAAAAAACCTCTCAAGGCGAACATACGTTTAAGCGACGTGCTGAACCTTCTTAAGTTCGAGGCTAAGTCTGAAAGGCTGGAGATGTCTTTCACGGAGGACAGGGTAAGCTTTAAAGTTAGCAACGATTTCACGAGGATCTTCACAATCCCCGTTTTCTTCTCCGAGGATAAGGATCTGCCTCTTCCAAAGGTTTCTCTTGGAAACTCTTTCGAGACAAAGGTGTCGACTATAAAACATCTGCTTGACAGCGGGAAACATATTTCAGACTATGTTTCAATAAGCGTGGAGAACAATGCTGTCGTGCTCTCCGCAAGAGGGGAAATATCAGAGTACCAGGTTATTCTTAAGGCTGAGGAAGGAAACCTCATAAACCCGGTTTTAAAAGAGGGTTCAAAAGCGTCTTACGACCTTAAAAGGCTTGGCAGCATAGTTTCCTCCCTGCTCTTCGGCGAAAACATGAAGCTAGAGTTCGACACGGACCTCCCCATGAAGATAACTCAGATCATCGAGGAGGCGCCGAACAGCACAGTAACCTTCTTCATCGCCCCCAGAATGGAGAAAGCCTGACCCCCCTAAGAATACTCTCTCCAAGTATAGCCGCATTTAGTACACTTGAAAAACTGGGTTGCGCGCCGAGCACACACTCTTCGCAAACCAAGTCATATGCCGAGGAACACATGCATTCTTTGTCAGTAAGCCGGGTGATTTAAGAGTTTGACAATGTCTTCCTAAAAATTGAAAGGAAAATTAATACGGCAGAAAGGACAGGAGAACAACTTTACGGAAAAAGCATAAACAATGGTACTCAAAATTACATCAGAGAAATTAAGCGTATTCTTAAGGAGTTATATAAAGTCATAGGCATAGATATGGAACTAAATAATTCCTTTAACGAATTACAGCAAATTCTCCGACCTATTCTTAACATTAAGAGCTCAACAGCAAATAAATATTCATCGATCCCTCTCCTCAAAGAAAAATGGAATTCTTTTAAAAAGGAACTTGAGGATAAAATCAGAATTGAATATGATGTTTTTCCACAAAGATCCTTTAGCATAGACGAAAAGCTTTGTTTTGTTCTCATGCCGTTTGCAAATTCCACACCACCGCTCCTGAGAGTTTAAGTGTTCATCTTATGATAAACATGGCAACCTCGTGATTAAAGGCTACATTAAGATAAAACCTCGTCAAGCTAAACGAAAAAGAAGCAGAAAAATAACTGAAAAACATTAATTAACGCGTGATATGCACATTAATCGCGCGCATGGTCTAATAGTAGCTTAGATATTGAAAGGTGATTAATCCTACGCCTTTAATTCTTCCAATAGGATCTTCTCTCCAATTTTCAAAACTGGCATTTTTAGCCCAAGTTCTAAGAGCTATTTTATCATCTTCGCATATTGTTGATAATGAAGCAATTTCCTTAGTGATAATCCACGACCTCTTGTTTTCCATACTTTCCTTAGTTCGTCAATATCAGCTTCAGCTAGTCCTTTAAGATTTCTTATCTCGCCATTCTCAACAAACTTTTTATTGAATTCTTTAACTTTTGGAACTACTGCCGTGAAATAGTTTAAGCCTATTAAAGTGAAGGCTGCATCCACAACCATTAAAACTACCTTCCTCCCTATCTTTCTGTTCTAAGGCATCTATCGCGATGCTCTTTCAAGCCTGAAGCCTTCAGGCACCGTTACTCACATACTCCTCAGGAATATTCTTAGGTATCCAGGCGGTTGAGACGAGGGTTGTTTGGACCAGCTTTAAGCGAGATGAGCTCTACAGCCAGATAGCTAGCGCCAGCGAAATCCTTAGCGGCATCCTTGGAAAGGGCTTCGCCGAGGAGCTCGTTAAAACACTGTTGCTGAGCGGGCTAACCGATTCTCAAGCACTTGACATAGCTAACGAGCTCGTAAGAAACGTTGAGTGGCTTAAGGGGTTAAGCGGGGATAAGAGGATAGAGCTAGTTAAGAAGATAGTTGAGTACGTTAG
>JAFNIQ010000005.1 GCA_017601395.1 Candidatus Brockarchaeota archaeon | reverse complement strand
TAGTCTGTTTTTTAAAGCCTCTCTCTTTTTCTCAAGCCCGTTCAACTCGTTTTCAATCAGCCTTATTCTCCTGCGAACCCTGCTGATACTTTTCTCCCTAACTACGATTAAAGATTTTAACCTTATCCTTTCCCTTTCCAAGAGACGCTTTTTACCCGCGTCACGTTTTCTGAACGCTTGACTCAATCTTCGAGATGCTTCTAAATACTCGCTGGTCAAAGTGTCTAACTGTTCCTCCAACTCCTTCATACGAGAGTCAATTGTGTTCAGGTCCTCGGCAAGCCTGCTTCGAATACTCGCTGCCTCAACTATTTTACTGTTTAAAACTGGCCTCACATGGTTATTCATGGCTTCAAGTATTCTGGCTAACTCGCCGGCTTTCTCGGAGAAGCTTTTCACAAGGCTTCTAACGCTTTCAAGCTTCTCCTCAATATTCTCCCTTACCAACCCTCCTTCGACCATGAAAACCTCGCCGTTTATGGTTGCTGCCCTGAACCCTCTTCTAGCGAAGACGAGGGCGTCCTCGGTAGTGTTAACCACAACGCTATTCCAGAAAAGTTTTAAGACGTGTTTCTCAATACTCTTAGGGTATTTGACTATATCCATCATATGCTTGCCACGCTTACTGAGTTCAAGAGGTATTTCTTTCCTGTTTACCTCCCCCTCGGAGGTTAACACTTTAATCCCAATTCCTTTACCTCCAAGAAAGTTCATTAGGAAAAGCATGTCTAGAGAGCTTTTAACGAGTACAGCGTCCATCCAATCGCCAGCCAGGCTTTCAACAGCTCTACTCAATTCTTTTGGAAACCAAAGGCTTTCTCTTAGAATTCCGTAAATACTTAAGCTTTTTTTCTCAGAAATAGTTTTCACAAGTTCTAGAACCCTCCTACTTCTCTCATCCTGAATAGCGTAGCCCGCTATTCCGGAAACTTTTGCAAAAAGGATTCTGAATGAATCCAGACTACTCATTAAGATTTTAACGGTGTTCATTATTTCATCCAGCATCCTTCTTCTCTCCGCTAAAACTCTGTCAAGATCAGCCAGTTTCTCAACTACCCTGCTTTTTCTAACCGTCTCCATCTTCCTCCTCCTACTCAAAGACCCGATTCTCCTCTTTAGACTATCATAATAAGTAGCGACTTCTCTTAGCATTCTTTTCGAATTCTCCTCCTCAAGCATCAGCCGGTCTAAATCCCTGTTGACTAAGATCAGCCTATTCATAATATTGGAAATCTCCGCCTCCTGTTGTTTCTCAACCTCTTGAAGCCTCTTCTTCTCGCTTAAAAGACGAAGTATCCTGGTGTTGATCGAAGAGCGTTTTACAAGCATGCGTCCATAATCCTCTGTCAGGCTGGCCATTTTCCTAATACTCTTACTCCTCTTCCGCCTAGTTTTCGACAATTCTTTTTTAATCGTGTTTAACTCGCTCCTGTTTCTCTCAAGCCTTTCAAAAGCTTCTCCAAGCCTTTTCTCAAGGTCTTTTAACTCGTATTCGAGCCTAATTCTCTCAGTGTCAGGGGTTGCTGAAGCAGCGGTTTTCAAAAGTTCCTCCATTCTCTCTATAATGCTTCTCTTCTCCGCCTGTCTGGAGGCAAGCTCTGCTTCAAGCTTAGCTCGCAAAGCAGTATTTTCCTCTAGGCTTCGCGATATTTCCTCCAGTTTTCTGACGAGCCTCCAATACTCGAACGAATTGATAATCATCTGCATCTTCTCCACTTCTTTCTCAAGCATTCTTCTTCTGAGCAGAATGTTTCTCTCTCTTTCTAATTGCAGCATTCTTCTATCGATCTCTTGAAGCCTAGCCTGTGCCACTCTGAGATTATTGTCGGCCTGCTGCAGGTTGCTAAGCGCCTCCGACTTCCTCTCGTCGTACTGTGCTAAGCCTAGTGCCTGTTCTATCTCCTTTCTTCTCTCCACGGGATTTTTATCAGCCAATCGTGAAATCTCTCCCTGCGGTATTATGTTGTAGCCTCTTGCAGAAAGACCTGTTGAAGAGATGGTGTCTTCAACAACGTTTTTAGAGGTTCTTCTACCATTGAGATAATACGTGCTCTCCCCGTCCCTCCCCATTCTCCTAGCAACCGTTATAAGCTTCTCTTGCCCGGGTATTGTTGAGTCACTATTATCTATGGTTATTTTCACGTAGGTTTCCGCTTCCCTGCCTGCGTTATCATTGACCAGGGAGGAAAGCCTGTCTATCCGGAGAAGCCTAGGATTGTTTTCACCGAGTGCGAAACGTATCGCGTCGATTAAATTACTGTTGTGAACTATCACGCCGTCCCCTGTAACGTATGAGCCGATGTTCTCAACATATATGTCGTATACTTCTCCTCTCCAAACATTCCTAACAATCCTGTTTAAAACATCAAGGCTTGTTTTCCCATTGTCAATAACAATTATCTTCACGCCTTCTGAGAGCCGTGAAGCCTCAATCCACCTGTGTGCCCCCTTCCCGTCGGCCACCATCAGCCTGTGTTCCGGGGTTACCTCAATCTTTCTGCCATTTTCTGTTTCAATTTTTAACATGAATCCCTCGTAGGGTCTCCTGAAAATTGCGCTAACACCGGCTTCAACGCTCCTACCTAGAAGCGTTTGGTAGCTTATGAGCGGCTCCCTTTCAAGGGGAATCACGTATTCCCCGTCCACCAGCTTGATTCTAACACCCTCTGAAGACGCCTCCTTGAAAAGAGATTCTACAGCAAGTCCTCCCCACGGCCGTTCTATGACTGTCCAAGGGGCTACGCATTTTCCAGAGCCGTTTCTACCTGTTAAAACAGTTAAGCCTCTGCTCAGGTTTATAACCTGTCGGCCGCCTACCGATTTGAAATTCCTGATTTCAATCCTTGTCAAATGCAATCTTTAAACCCTCTCCAAGTTCGCTAACACTATTCGCATTAGAATAATATTCACGGTCTTTCTTTTTAATATAACTTTTAGAACCCTCCCCGCTTCGAAAACTAAATGTTAAGCCGCTCCACAGCCTCATAAAGCTTAGCATAAACGCCTAGGAATAAGTTTTTAAGCATTATTTTAAGAAGTCTGGGGCAGGTTGTCAGTATACCACGGAGACATATTCAAGAGGAAGAAGACAGGGGGTAAGAGTCACCCTAACAGGAGTAAACGAAAGTATGAAATGGGGCGGCCGCCAACCCTTACGAGGCTCGGGGAGAATAATGTTGTTGAAAAGGTTAGGGTCAGAGGAGGAGGATTAAAGCTTAGGGTTACTCAGGCTGCTTATGCTAACGTCGCTGTTGAGAAGGATAGGGTTGTGAAAGCCAAGGTTTTAGACGTAGTTGATAACCCTGCGAACAGGGAGTTCGGAAGGATGAAAATAATAACTAAGGGTGCTATAATAAAGACTGAAGTGGGCAATGCTGTAGTTACCTCTAAACCGGGCTCTAACGGGGTTGTGAACGCTAAACTGGTTTCTGAAAGATGAAAAGCATTTCTAAGGAACGCTACGTAATAGTTTACCCACAGTATTTTGACTCCAGGGCCTCGCGAAAAATGGGTAGGCGGGTGCCCAAGGTTCTTGCGGTTGATTCTCCGAGCCTAGCTAGGGTTGAGGAAGCATGTCGAAAGCTTGGCTTAAAGATCATTGTGGAACCCGACAAGGCTTATCCGAGGGTGAGCAATGTTAAGTGTGGGCGAATAGTAGTTTTCTGCAAGGATATGCGGAAGAAGAGTATTATTGAAAAAATCGGGAGGGCCATGAAGGGTGGTGCCGGTTGAAACGTAAAGGGACTGTTGAAAACATTCTTAACAACAGGATTGCTCTAGTTAGGCTGGATGGACTAGTTGGCTTAGGCTCCCTCGTCTTAAGCAGGGAAATGAGGCCGATAGGCAGCGTTACAGACATAATAGGTCCAGTTAAAGAGCCCTATGCCGTGGTGGTTTTAAAAAGAAACGCCAAGAAAGTTGGGAAAGGCGAGGTCGTGTTTTTTAAACCCAGAAAGGCCTGAGAGTGGAATCTCCCCGGTCCCCCTCTTTTTTCCTTAAACATTAGTAGTTAGATCCATGTACAATAAAATTGATCAATAACTCTTTTTTTAAGAAAAAAGCTTATGCTCACTCCTTCTCCAAAAAATTTTTGGAGAAATATGAGTAAGGAAAAATATCAGAAACCTATTGCGAAAGTCATTAATCCAAGTACTAAAAAGGATAAAGTGGAACCATTATGTATCGCTTGTGATGGTTCCTGTTGGAAATGTCAGATAGGTCCAGAAAAAAGTCCAACATAAAAACAGATGCCTTAATGATAACGCATTGGAATAAAGTTTTTAAGTATACGGAATGTTGATTAAAAAAGGGACTCCGTTGGAGCCTATCGTTGTCGATGATTTATGGAAGTCTTATTCAGGAAGGGGAAAAGAAATCCTCGCTTTAAGGGAAATTAATTTTAATGTCAGTGAAGGTGAGATTTTAGGTATATTAGGCCCCAATGGTGCTGGAAAGACTACTCTATCACTGATAATAAGCGGGTTATTGAAGCCATCAAGAGGCACCGTGTTCATAATGGGAGAGGACATCCGAAGACTTAAGCGAAGGGTCTGTGAAAAATACATAACACTCTACCTAACTGGCTACATGAATCTTGAACAAGGCTTCATTCGCTTGCCGGCAATCAAGTACTTAGAGATGCTTGCAGCTATAAATTGCATTAGAGGAAATATTAGGGAGAAAGCGACGGAAGTACTTAGGGCCGTCGGGTTACTAGCATGGAAAGACGAATGGCCTGCTCGTTTTTCCTCAGGTATGCAGAGGAAATTAATGCTAGCCGAAATACTAATGAATGACAAGCCATGTATAGTACTCGATGAACCAACGATACACTTGGATCCGCTGTCTTGCATGGAAATATGGGCAGTATTAAAGAAGCTTAAAGATGATGGAAAAACCATATTACTAACTACGCAGAATATGGAAGAAGCGGAATACCTTTGTGATCGAATAATTTTTCTGAAGAGAGAAATGATCACCTCCGGCAGTCCAAAGGATCTTAAGGGATTGGTTCAAAAATATGATCGAATCATGATAAAGGTTCGCGGGAGATATTCTGAATTCAGATCCGAGATAGAAAAAATTGAGGGAGTAACGGAAGTCGACGAGATCAAAGACGATTCAACGATCGTCGTGAAAGCGATTAAAGGTAGTCTTAAACCCAAAAGATTAGTTGAATTATCCAGCTCGTCTGGCACGGAAATACTTTCATTAACATATGAGGAGCCCACATTAAGCGATGTCTTCAGAATGTTAGTAGGAAGTGAGGCAAGTGAACATAAAAGCGGTGCTTAGGTCCTTATGGTATTACTCGATACTGGGGAATTGGTATGAGATCGTTGCATACAGATCTGTTATAGTTACCACTGCAGTTGGGACTATTGGTTCCTTTCTGACGTATTATTTCCTCGGCTACTCAATAATCTACCAGAGGGGTATTTTGGAGTATGGCGTGAGCATGCCGCTAGGATTCATTCTCTCCGGGCTCTTACTCTCCCAGATCGCAAATCCATTTAGATATAACTTCCCGCTTCACTTGAGTTCGTTCTATTATTCATTTTCAAGGCCAATTCCCCCATATTTAATTCTAATACAAACTTGGCTTAGCATATACGTGAAATTTAATGCGTATCCTGTCCTCATATATGCCATAGCAATCGCGTCCTTGAGAAACTTAAGTATGAGATTGGAATCAATCCTACTCTTTCTGGTGTTATGGATGACAATGAGCATCGGTCTAAACTTTCTTGAGAACGGCGTAGTTTACATTACCAAAAAAGCCGAGCCCGTTAGCCTCGCCTTCAGGTTCTTCGAATATGTGTTCTCAGGGCAATACTTCCCTCTAACAATATTGCCGCCAATATTACAACAATTTGTGTGGCTTCTACCATATTCATGGGCTTATCTGGTTTGGCGCAAGATCCTTTTCGAAGAATTGCCAGTTATATCATTGGAGTACTTTACTTTCATAATCGCCTCTATCTCTACATTCTTGGTAGGCCTATGTATATTGAGAAAAGGGTATAATAAGATATACTGCGAGGGACTTGTGCTGTAAGATGAAAAATATTGCAACAATATAGATCTCATAAGAGGGCCCCTGCCCTTCATACCCTTGGAGAGCGAGTTGGATGCGTTGATAGCTGGCTGTGGTCCCAAGGTCTCCATACTTCTACAATTGCTTAAAGAAACCGGCATGAGGATAGGAGAAGCGTTGAGGCTAACTTGGAGAGATGTAGACCTGGAGAGGAAAGTCATAATCCTGAACGAGCCTGAGAAGAACTCTAACCCCAGGATCTTCAGAATAAGCCCTAGGCTCATGGGGATGCTCAACACGCTGCCTAAGATTAACGAGAGGCTTTTCCCCACGCAATATAGGGCGCTTAAGGCGAATTTCGAGGCCCAACGTAAGAGGCTGGCGAGGAAGCTTAATAACCCTAGGCTTCTAAGAATAACCTTCCACACCTTTAGGCATTGGAAAGCAACTATGGAGTACCATAAAACTAAGGATATCTTGCACGTTAAAGAGATGCTCGGCCATAAGGATATTGAAAACACAATGCTCTACATCCAGGTTGAAAAGGCTCTCTAAGGTGAGGAGAATGACGAGTTTACGGTTAAAGTCGCGAAGACTATAGAGGAGGCTAAAGAGCTTCTGGAAGCGGGTTTCGAATACGTCTTCGAGAAAGATGGTTTAATGCTCCTCAGAAAGCGTAAATAAGCCAGTATGCCTTTATGCTCTAAAATACGCCTTTCAGCCCAGAAAAGCATAGTGCTCGGAAAACCTTTATAGCTTGGAAACGCTACTGTTAACAGTGGTGATAAAGCCTCGGTGGTCAGAAAGGTCTCGAGAAGATACAGGCTTGAGGGAAAGGTCCTTAACATCATAATGCGTTCCAAGGACGGAGTGGTTCAGACAGACCTATACAAGATGCTTAACATATCGAGCAGAGAGGGGTCGAGAATCTGCTTGAAACTGGAGTCATGGGGGCTGATAAAGAGGGAGAGGGTTCTTCACAAGGAGAGATGGACCTATAAGCTCTACTCGACGCGCAAGGTTCCAAAGATAGATTCGTTGAAGGGTTCACCATGCTTTGCATGCCAGCATTTCAACAGGAGTTGTTCACCAGGATCTGCAATAAGCCCTGAACGTTGTGAACTACTGGATAAGTGGATACTTACGATCGGCGTGGGGGGAGCGGATGCTGAAGTCAAAGAGGCGGTGGCTTCAAGAGAGGAAGCGTGACCCGTATTTTATACTTTCGAAAAAAGAGGGATATCGTAGCAGGGCGTCGTACAAGCTTAAGCAGATACTGGATAAGTACAGGGTTATCAGAACAGGCGATATTGTTCTAGATATTGGGTGCGCACCAGGAGGATGGCTTCAAGTTGCTTCTGAAGCCGTCGGTGAAACCGGGCTGGTTATTGGGGTGGATGTTAAGGAAGTTGAAAACCTGGGTTCTGAGAATATTAAGACAATCGTGCTCGACGTTTTTGACGAGGACTTTGTTGGAAAAGTTTTAAAAGAATCTAAAAGCAGGTTCGACGTGATTCTTTCAGACCTCTCGCCTAACATGTCTGGGATCTATGAGCTCGATCACGCTAGGCAGATCGAGATGGTTGAAAGGGTCCTCCAACTGTCGAGGGACCTGTTGAAGACAGGAGGGTCGATGGTGATTAAGGTTTTCGAGGGAGAGGGTTCCAATAGAGTTTACAGAAGGGTTATGAGGCTCTTCAGGTTTGTCAAAAGATTTAAGCCTAAGGCTTCCCGCAAGGGGAGTTCAGAATTTTATCTGGTCGCTAGGTTTTTCAAAGGCTTCTAATAATTCTAACAAGCTCGTCAAGCCCAGCATCAGTCCTCACGCAATTATTATCGAAACCGCTTCTGCACGCTGTAAACCCTTCTCTCGCAAGCCTCTCTATAATAAGGCTTCTCCCAGGGGGGTTCACATGCAGGCTTGAAGCCAACCCGGTTAAATCAATGCCCCCCACGATCTTCTGGTCATCCGAGACTAGGGTTTCAAGGGTTTTGAAAACATCTTTATCCACAAATGTATTCTCTGTTTTCAGAAGCAGCATTTTTTCAAGCCATTCCCTAGAGTATGTCTGACCAGTGTAGAGCGGCCCCAGCAGCAGGGAATCCTTCTCGCATCCTTCTTCAACGTCAACCACACCGAGTGGCACATATATTTTCTCAACCCTCCTTAATTTAAGAAACCTGATTTGCGAAACACTTTTGAAAGCATGTTTCCTACCCTTCAAAACCCTTACTAAAACCTTAACGTAATGCCTCCTCGTAACTGAAACAATAGGTTCTATTCCTCTTTCATTCCTAGCGGCAGCCTCGGCCACTGCTTTAAGCAGAACCCTGACTCCAATCTCCCGCATGAAGCCAGTTTTCAAAACATTCACGCCGTAAAGCATTCTCGCAGCCCGCTTATGCACGCCGAAAAGGTTGGCTGTGTCAGTGGCGGTTACGCTGAGCACGCCGCCGTGTTTAACGGCTTGAAAACAAGTGTCAAGAAACCTTACGGGTGTTCCGAAAGGATCCAGCTCAAGCATGTCAAACCTGCTGCCCCTAGGGGAATGTTCCACGTGGAAAACATTCGCATCCATTTTAGACGCGTGCAGCCTCTCCTCCAGCCTGTTCAGCCTAATATTCATAACTATGGTTGCAAAGGCTCTCTGGCTTGAATCGTTCACATGGGCCTCATCCCACCCTGCCTCCGTAACAACCCTTATCGATCTTACTCCGACGCCCGCCATAGAATCGCCGAAACAGAGGCTGTATCCAACCCTCCTCCTGATCACACTAGCAACCATGACCGTGAAATCCCTATTCTCCTTCATCAAAGGATTGTAGAATACGGGTGCCTTAGAAGGCACGTATTCATTCGGCGAAACCCTGTAGTAATCCGGTTTGGGAACGATTATTTCAGCCCTCCCCTCCCTGATGCTCATCGTTTCGAAATCCATCCCGTTCCCAGGTTTCTCCACGCTTCCAGTATCCGTTAAACCGCTTAAAAACTGTTGAGAAACCCTTTTATCCCTCCTAAGCCTCCGCACGCCTAATGTACGACGTGTGCATAGCAGGCGCGGGCGTGGCTGGCGCAACGCTTGCCAGGGAAGCAGCCAGAAAAGGGCTGAAAGTTCTCCTGGTGGATAAGTCGCGCCAGGAGAAGGTTGGAGACAAGGTTTGTGGAGACGCTCTTGGCTCGCATCATTTGGAGAGGCTCAGGCTAACCCTGCCCAGTGAAACCTATTTCTCCATATACCCTGGGATAGAAATATACTCTCCCGACATGCATACTTGCCTCAGCGTAGTTGCCGAGGGCTTAAGCGCGTACGCTTTAAACAGGCTTGAATTCGGCCAGTTTCTCCTTAAACTGGCCTTGGACGCTGGATGCGAGTTTAAGCCGGAGACGCAGGCCAGGGGACTGATCGTGGAGCAGGGTTGCGTTAAAGGGGTTAGGCTGGTTGGCAAGAATGGTGTTAAGCAGGATGTTTACGCGAAGGTGACTGTGGATGCTACGGGTGCTTCAAGAGTTCTCTCTAGAGAACTTCAAAAAGTGGGCTTTGACCAGGAGCTTGACGATGATGAAACACTGGTGTGCTACCGAGAGATCTTGGAGACGAGGACGACTCCTCCCCTCCCAGCCATCTACCTAGATATGGATGAGGCTCCCGGAGGCTACTTCTGGGTTTTCCCGGAGGGGGAGGGAAGGGTTAACGCGGGCCTAGGCGTCGCCAAGGGTTCAGCGAATCCTAAGCTTCTCTTCAGAAAATGGGTCGACAAGCTTCCCTGCCTTAAGGATAATATCGTAGGCGTTGTCCACAGGGGTGGGGGAATAGTTCCCGCCAGGAGGCCCATAGACTCCGCCGTTTGGAACGGCTTTATAGCTGTCGGAGACGCGGCTTTCATGGTTAACCCTCTGCACGGCGGGGGAATAGGGTCTTCCATGACCGGCGGCTTCCTGGCTGCCAAGGTTGTTGCAGAAGCTTTGGAGAGGGGCTGTGTAGACGAGGAATCCCTATGGGGTTTCAACACGGAGTATATGAGAAGCTACGGTTTTAAACAGGCTTCTCTAGACGTTTTCAGGGTTTTCCTACAGGGCTTGAACAATGAGCTTATAAACTACGGCTTGGCCCAGGGGCTTATTAAAAGCGGGGATCTTCTGGAGGCAAGCATGGGCGGGAGTCTTAGGCTCAACATTACTGAGAAGGCTTCAAGGTTTTTCGCGGGAATCGGTAAACCGGGCTTTCTTATGAAGCTTAACAGGACTGTTAAGCTAATGGAGGATTTCAGGCAGTTTTATGTGGATTACCCGCCTCATAGGTGGTTCGACGAGTGGAGAATAAAGGTAAGGGGGTTCCACAAAAGGGTTCACGAGGAAGTTGGAAGAGCTTCTTAGACGGTTTCTATAGCGGTAGAAGCTTATTCTCAACTATTGTCGCTTGGGGAAATGCTTATTACCCTTTTTTTCTAAAAGTTTCTCCAATTGGGAAACACGGTCTTGAATACTGTTAGACCCAGTAAATCAGAAGTAGTGTTAACATGGTTGAACAAATACTCATGCGTATACGTTGCAACCCAGACGCAAAGACTACTCTTCAACCCCTCCGAGATAAACGTCGGCGAAGTCGAGCCTGTAGACTACACCCTGATAACCGACGAGCAGCCTGAGCATTTCGACGAGAACCTGATAACAGAGCTCTGCCTTCTAAAGAAGTCTGGGAAAATAATCGCTGATGAAACAAGCTACAGGATTCTCCGGTCGCATATCCCTAAGGAGATGCTTATTGCAGCCAAGCCTAACAAGCTGCTCGTAAGCAACGGGCTTATAATCAAATCATATCCGAGTGAAAATTCCGAGGCTTCAACGCCAGTAACATACATGGTTACGCTTGAAAACGGGTGTAAGATTTTCCAGACAGGCTCCTCCCCAGTGTCAAAGGCTTTGAAAAAGGTGACTATGGAGGAGAAGCCTGACATAACGTTCATACCAGTAGGCTTCAACCCTATGCTTAACGCCGCCTCATGGGTTGAATCCGCTGAAAACTCCAACTCTAAAATAGTTATACCCTACCACGGCGAGGACCTTGCCGTTTTTCAACGCTCCGTGAAGAGGAAAGGCTTGAAAATAGGGATAGTAATACTTAAAGTCGGGGAGCCTTTCATATATAGAATCG
The DNA here is from genome assembly GCA_017601395.1 of Candidatus Brockarchaeota archaeon. Lineage (GTDB taxonomy): Archaea > Thermoproteota > EX4484-205 > EX4484-205 > JAAOZP01 > JAAOZP01. The sequence goes on along the minus strand of JAFNIQ010000005.1, from coordinate 44,900 downwards.
GCCAGTAAGGCATTTTAGAAACGATGCTGAGCGAGCATTTAGCTTAAAGACAGTCTTAATGCACAACGTATCCTCTTTACGGTTGTTGTTTTAACCGGTTGGAAAGGCTTAAAGATAAGCTACTACACTTAAAGCGGGAAACCATTTGTACAGGTTAGTCGACCTCGTGGCGAAAACCCTCGTTAAAACAGGCGGCTTCTTAACATGGCCTGATAAAACTGATGAAGGGGTTCTACAACCGTTCGTACTCGACCTGACTACGATTCTAAGCCATCCGCCTGTTTTCCTCCGGGTCGCATCAGGGCTTCTCAGAGTCGTTAGGGAGAAAGTCGGGTTGAACAGCTTCGAGTTCGTCGCAGGAGTACCGTTGGCCGGAATACCCTACGCGTCATTCCTCTGCGTCAAGACACGTAAGCCTATGCTGCTCATTAGGGAAAGAGGCAGGGGGAAGCTTGTGGAGGGACCGTTGAAAATGGGGGATAGGGTTCTAGTCATCGATGACTCCGTCGTGACAGGCAGGCAGATACTGGGGACGGCCAGTAAAATCGTTTCAGAAGGAGGGGTTGTTGAGCAGGCTGCCGTAATAATGTGTCAGAGCAAGAGTGCTGCGGAGAGGCTGAGAAGCAAGGGAATAACGTTGCACGAGTTGATCGATTTTAAAAGCCTGGTGGGAAGCCTTAAGAAACTCGACGCTTTAACCGACGAGGAATACGATGCTCTACTCTCCAATATATAGAACCTTAGACTTTTATTTTAAAGGAGGCGTTGAAGATGGACGTGCCTAGGCTTTCCTCTCAGGTTTGGACGCTTCAGATTCCTCTATTAGTGGAATAATCTCCTCGACGGAGAACCTTATGAATGAAGCAGGCCTGTTTACAGAATATCTTAAACATGGGAACATATGGTACATCGTAATCGCGCATAGAAAAACTGGCTTGGTGGCTGGAATAACTAGGGATGCCGTCGTAACGATCTTCAGTAGGATAGACCTAGTGTTAGCGAGCGAGGGCCCGTACAGCGAGAGCTTCTAGCACATGCTATTCCAGACGGTTTAAGTAGGTGGTGGACAGGCATTTCAGGCTTAAGGTTGACAGCGTAGAGGTTTATGAACTTGACGTGTAGTCCTCAAGGGAGCTAGCTGGATATGGGATGCGCATTTTCTTTAGTCAAAATGCACTGAGTTTAAAATGGCGATTTTGGGCTCAACGATGGAAGCTACTATATAAATCTTCCGTTGGTAAATTCTCGCTGACTGTCAGCGGAAATTTTCGCTTACCTCATGCTATAAAAACATATCCTCAAACCTCCTCTAATGATATGAGGAGCGAGGCCGATAAATCAAGGACTGGAGGAAAGATAAAATCCGCGGCTCAAGCAATGAAGATCGCGCTTCTGTCCCTATTGATGCTGGCTCAAACCCCATGCATCTATCCCGATTCAAGTCTACTATTGCGTTATGACGATGGGGGTGCGGAATGCTTCTGGAGCGATTACTATCCCAACGGGATGGCCGTTAAATTCACTCCCCCCGCCCTTAGGTGGAGGATAACCGCTCTTCTCATCTACGGCTTCGCATTGGTCAAGGGCGAGAAATCTTTCATCATAGAGGTGAGGGATAGCGATTTTAACGCGATTTTCAGGTCTTCCATCCTCATCTCCAACCACTTTGAGAACGCGACCCTGGATTGGGCTAAGGTCCCATTGCCAAACGTCGTCGTGAATGGCAATTTCTACGTATGCGTCTACCCCATGCTTGAGCCCAATGGGACTCAGCTTTGGGTCGCAGTTGACAGTGATATGATTTCTGGAAGAAGCTTCCTTGTTGACTGTTACAGGCAAGGATTGAAGAAGTATGAGGAGGGAAGTGCAATGATAAGGGTTGAAGGAGAGGAAGCGGTCGAATTTGCTGAGATAATTGTAGATTCTATTTCCGTAAGAGAAGAGGGCTTTAAGCTCACGTTTAGGATAGTTGCTTCAGGTAATATCGCGGAAGTTAAGGCAACTCTACAAGCTGACTCATTAATAAAGGATCATGAAGTAACATATGAATATGGGTTTTACAATGTGATGCTTAACTGGTCAATGTTCTCAGGTCTCAAGGAACCAGTTAGGCTTATGCTGAGCGCTAGAACCTTAAACTCGACCTCAACTCTAACTGTCAAGCTCAGCGAAACCATCTTCTCCAAATATCTCCGGCTTATAGATGAGAACAAGTTCCTGAAGGCGATGCTGAATAACTCTAGGCTGGAGCGAGAAACCTTTGGACATAAGCTCCACAACAAGGAGGTTGAAATAACCGTTCTAAAAGCTTCGCTTGAGGCTTATGAAAAGAGATGTCTAAATGAAGTTGAGGAAGCCAAGAAGCTAGCCGAAGAACTTAATATGATGAGGTTCTTAACGGTCTCCTTAGCAGTTTTTACAATCTCTTTGTTCATCATATTTGTAAAAGGAATGCGTAGTGCCAGCCTCAAAGAAAAGGGGTTTGGAAAAGATGCGTAGGGTACTAGCTATAATCATCTTAATCCTCATACTAACCTCACACTTTGATACCATGCTATACGTCAGGGTTCGCGGAGGAGAGGCGAATGCATTAGCTGCTCTCAAGGAGATTGAGGAAGAACTTGAGAGAGGACAAATACCCAGCGGCTCAATAACCGAAGCTAATTTCATTATACCAGAAGGTTTTCCGACTGATCTTGCGAAAAGGCTTTGGCTCTTTGTGGCCCAACTAGTTTCGGAAGGTTATTCGAAGGATGGGATACAAAGAGCGATGATCGACGCTAATGACACTCTGGAGCTACCGTCGCGGATAAGCTACGAGTTCAAGAACTACACGATAATCCCCAAGTATGATGAAATTCAGGTTTGCCAAAGCAACGATGGAAGCGTATCCGTAGAAATTCCCTATAGTGTGGTTGATATTCATGGAAAAGATGTTGACGCAGACTCGATAAAGTATGAGAGCAACGGAACCAACCTCTTCCACATCCTCTATAGGTATCCCAAGAGAAGAACCTACCTGGTTAGGGTCGTCGACCCCGATGCTTACACTCTCACCTTCATCGACCTGAAGACCGGGAAGGTGTTCAACAAGACGGTTAGGATGAACATCGGGCTCTTTTCTAACTTAACCCAAGGTAACTTTGGCTTTGAGAGCTTTATCATTGCTGTGTCTGGTCACTTCGAGGAGACGCGTGAAGCAGTAGAGTCACAGGTATGCGAGTTCAGAGTCCTGCTCCCCGCACATGATCCCCTTGTCGTTGACACGGGGATCTCATCTACGAAGGTCAAAATGGGAGATGTAATAACGATAAGTGCTCAGATAAGGAATCCTCAGGAGGCTAAAGGCTTCAGGGTCCTGCTTGGAGCAAGGTTTTCGGACGAAGAAGCGTTTGAAGCGTGGACTCCCCCTCCAGTTGGCTTCTCATATGGCTCGGGATGCCCAGCATCATACCTATACCTTAGAGCTAAGAGGCCAGGAGTCTACCAGATTACCATCTATTTTGCCGTCGTCGAGCCCAAGAGCTTGGACGTAGTGTTCTGGAACGGTGGGAAAACAGTAACCTACGTCATAACAGTTTTACCTGAGGCTCCTAAGCTGAGGGTTGAGCTCGAAGCCAAGGCCTTAGCTAAGTTCGCGAACCTCACGATAACTTTGGTGAACACCGGCGGGCAGGAGGCCAGAGACGTTAAGCTATTCATAACCGGCGATGTTGAGGAGAAGCAGCTTGACGTCGGAAGGGTCTGGCACACCTGGGAAGGAAACGTAATAACCAAGCTTCTCACTCCCATCGCTAAAGTTAACGTTACAGCGGTCTACTACGATCTTGAGGGGAGGAAGCATGCGAACACAGCGCTTATAACGATCTCGACCACAAACTTCGTAACTCCGGAGGAATGGAGGACGTACTTAGTAGAGGTTGAAGGCTATGAGGAGACCAAGAGGGTCTTTGTCCCCAGCTATCAGGGTGCGACGCAAGTTAAGCTCTACCTGATGAAGAATTGTCTGGCACCTCCATCCATGAGTTTCTTCGACGGACTAAGCTTAATCCCCATCTCCCCCAATGGCTTCACGCTGACTTTAGGGAATGCGAGCAACATTGCGGAGATTTTCCCCAAGGTTCCGGAAGTGAGATACATGCTCCTCGACGTTAAGCCCCGCTTCCTATGCGAAAGAGTTTTGAGAGAGGACGAAGTTAAGAAGCTCTTTCACTTAAACGAAGACGAGAGATTAGAGCCTAGCAGAATACCACCGGGCTACGAGGTTAAGCTGTTAAAGGAGGAGGTTCTCAACCAGTCTGAAATCGCAACAGTCAGCGATGATCTCTACGAGCAACTGAAGCATAGCAACTGGGAAGACTATGACTATAAGTATGAGGATACGGGGGTTAAGAAGTGGGATCTTAACAAAGCCACGACAAGGGTTAAGCATGGGAAAACAATAGAGCTCATTTACCGTCCGCTCATATGCCAAGGAGACCTGGTTAAGGGTGTCTTAGTCAAGAACTATGCTGCAAGGAATATGGCTTACGAGCTCGAAGTCCTCCAGGGACCAATAGTTGGAGTTCTGCCGAAGAGCAGTGTCCTCAGCATCCCGGCCTATGGCTCAATCCCTATGAACATTATTCAGCTTGAGAGCGCAAGCCCTTTAATTCTCATCCGCCTGAAATACGGAAACAGGATTATCTCAACGCTCTTGGTGAGTACTGCGGGTAAGGTTTCAGAATTCTGGAAGGGCTTCTGGGATGGAGTCCAGGAAAAACTGCCCGGGATAATAATCACCGCAACAGTAATGATCATACTGGCAATACCGACTGCTGGAGGCTCTCTGCTTCATTACGTAAAAAAGATAGTTACAACAGGAGTGCTCATAGGTCTAATGGTAGGCACGCTAGCGAACGTCAGGGAATTGTTTGACGCTTACTCAACTTATGCAGTGATGGATAAAGTTGCTGAGGAGTTCGAAGGGTTCTCACAGAGAGCCTCCTACTTCGGGTATATGCGGACCTATTCTTTCTTCCAGAGGCTTAAGGAGAAGGTAAAGGAGAGCCAATTACTCGTCATGGGGAACACCGGGCTCGACCTCCTCGCAGACATCACGGTGAGAGACATATTTATAGCATTTGGCAGAGAGGATGCAACCGAATACGAGAAAGGGAGGGCAATAGGAAGACTGGTCGGGGCCGCGACCTCCCTGATAGAATACGAGGTGATCTTTTACAAGTTCCTCAGCCATGGGCCAAAGCTCCTCTCCCTAGGTGGAAAGATAAAGGAGGTATTGAGGGGAATCTACAACTGGTTAACTCCAGCGATATGGGATCTCGGAGCCTTACTAATCAAGCAGGTGAGAGCTAGACTCGTGGCAAGGAGACTCGCATGCATGATCGCGATTTTTGAGCAAAGCGAAGGCTTTACGAAATACTTAGGCTCAATCGTGGAGAATGAGCCATCTATCAAATCTGTGCTGGATAACATGGGATCTCCTGAAGATTATGTAGATAGGGCGCTGGAGATATCGGGGAGATTGGGGCTTAGGGAAGAAACTTTCTTCAGCTTAATTAGGGCGTATGGGGAGTCAATTAAGAACCTAGGGCATGAGAAGCTCGAGAAGTTCCTCAAGGATATTCAAGAAATAAGTAGTAAAGACAGGGGACTTGCTGAAGAATTCCTGAAGTTAACAGGCAACATTAAAGATTCAGAGCTATTGAAGAAAGTAATCACTGAGATAATCCCTAAGTTTCTCGAGTTTGATGAGAGCGAGCTCACTGTCTTCAGAAGGGTGCTGATTAATCTCAGAAATTCCGAGAGCACTGTTAAGCTCCTTGATGGCTACCTTCGGATATTATCAACATCGAGCAGCGCGGCGAAAATCATCGTGGAGTTGATGAAGGAGCTCGATGCGGAGGAAATGGATAAGGCGGCCGAGACTATATTAGAACTGGCGGAGCTGAACCTAGAGAAGGATCGGCTTGAGGACCTTAAGGGCGTCCTGACTAAGATGAGCTCCTCCAAGAATGGACTTGATTTCCTCGATAAATATGTTAAGGTCGTTGGAATACGGCAATATGGCAAGATCATGGCCGACGTGCTGATCACGATAATCTTGAAGAACTCAGAAGCCTTCAATGCATGGGTGGAAAGCCTTGTGGAAATGTTGCCGAAACTCGACGAGCAAAGGCTAAAGGCGATGGCAGAGCTGTTATCAAAGATTGCAGAGCTATCGCCCGAGGAACTTAGACTCAAGTTTGAGGAGATATTGCTCAGGGTGAAGGCCGATATCGAAGTAGTCCTCGCCAAGTTTAGTGAAACCGTGCCCGATTATGGTGTGATCAGCAGATCGGACATTACGCTAGAGCCAGGGATTTACTTAATAAGGGTGAAGAGAAAAGATGGGAAGATTTTTGAGTGGAGCCATAAGAAGAATGCGGCCAGCAAGCTTCACACTACCATTCCAAAAGAGTTTAAGGCCGAGCTAGTAGGAGAGGACGTGGAAGTCACCATCCTCCAATATAATTACGTATTAAATTTCAAGTGTATAGGTAATAACTACCGTTTCAGCTTTTCTGAAGGTTTCTGGATAATGAGGCCGGACGGCTCATGGGGGAAGATAGAACTAGGGGAAGTTGAGCCGAGTACGTGGAGTAATAATCATAGGGCATCCGTGAAGGTAAAGCTCAAAAATAAGAGCATCGGAAAGCAAGGGGGACGCGAGACATATCTTATATTCCATGAGGACAAGACTGTTTCTGTTCTTATCGGGGGACAGGCGCATCCTGTTATTGAATTTAGAGTTGAGGGGAACACGCTGATTATAGACTATGAATATGGAAAGCCTCATCCGATGAAAGTTCCAATTCATATCAAGGACTGGAACGTGTGGGGGGCTTATGAGCTTAATATCCAGCTAAAGAGAGGTCAATCAAGTATCTCTTTAATTGAAGAGCTGGAGGAAATCTTTGGATATGATAACGTTCAGGACCTAAGGCATAGGGTTGGAAGCGGCGAGTTGCTGCTACTAGCATGTTACGAAACCAGCTCCGGTAGGAAAAAATTTGCTATGGGTAGTACTAGCGAACTTCTAGTTAAAATACCTGATGACATTACGGTGCTAAAGAGCGTCGAAATATGGCACAGGTCACTCTCAATGCTAGTCCCGGAGCAACTCCAAGAGATCGTGGATGCCTCACCGAAGGCATTGGGAAGCTTTGGGGAGGAAATATTTGCAAATGCAGCAATAAACAATCAGATATCTGGGCTAGAGGATACGGAATTCGTGCGCACGAGAGTGCCAACTGAGACGGGAGAGCTGGATGTGATACTCCGTAGAAAGTTAAGTGGTGAGTACATAATCATTTCGATCAAATCAACTAAGAGTTCGAATCTCATCGGCGATTATCTCGATAGTGCCACAGAAGACGCGATAAAATATAAGAACTCGATTAATGAATTATTCAGTAAGGGAGGCAAACTTCAATTCACTGATGGTAACGGTAACCCCGTGATCATCGGGCCTGGTGAGATCGAGGGCTACTGGGCCGTTGTCGTTTACTTCGACATAATCGGCGGAACAACAGTCTATTATCACAAGCCAGTGGGATAGCTAGACCGGGCGGAACCTCCAGTTCCTCTCCTTCATTAGTTTTTTTGCCTCCTCCTCAGTCAGCACTACAACCATGACTAGTTCATGATCAATGCGATAATATTGATATCCTGTATCCTTTATCAACTCATTTATCTTTTTCAGACCGAGATCCTCGAAGAAATCGTGCCATAGGATGATTTTTGTGTAATGTCTCTCGTTCATGAAGATAAAGTAAACTTTGTAGGAGAACCATTCCTTTCCCAACTCGGGATCGAAATTGGGAAAGCTACACTCCTCCTCTATGTCCTTAGGCTGGAAGACCCCTCGAGATATCTTGGCATACCTTTTCAACATAGTTATGCCTAACCCCTTACCCAACCATGTCTCATAGTCCTCCGTCACCGTTCTCTTAGTATCGAATGGAATTATGATATAGTCTATGGAGGCATCGCTGGCCTTCATCAATTCCTCCTCATATCCTTCCATGATGTGATGGAGAGGTCCTCGGAGACGAGGTTTCCTCCGCTCCCACTCTTCCCACCAATATGCGTATGTAATTTCACCCTTAAGTATCTCGTTGAAGATTTCCTCCGAGGATAATTCAGAGTAATCTTGAAAGAAACTCATCTTGCGAAGATATTCTATCGAATCCGTGAACTTTTTTCTTAACTCCTGTATCATTTCCGCTTCATCTATTCAGTAAAAGATATTTAAGCATAACCGTAAATAAGCTCTCTACGACTTAGGGGTCTCGGATTCTTCAATCAGGGGAATGATCTCCTCGACGGAGAACCTTATGAATGAAGCGGGGTCTATCCTGCTGAAGATCGTTACGACGGCATCCCTAGTTATTCCAGCCACCAAGCCAGTTTTTCTATGCGCGATTACGATGTACCATATGTTCCCATGTTTAAGATATTCTGTAAACAGGCTAGTGTTCGCGAGCGAGGGACCATATAGGGAGAGCTTCTTAACATTGGGGATGTCGACATCGTCGAAGAAAACCACTTTAGCAGCATCGCTGTTCGCATTATGATAGTTCAGCATCACCTCGGGAGAAATCCTCGCCTCGACAATCCTGCCGCTTTTAAGAAAGATCACTTGGCTGAACATGTTGGCAACCATGTTTGCAACCGGCTTCTTCTCCAAAACTATGAGAAAGACTCTCCTCCTCCTGAAGACGAAGCTGAAAACCGAGTCGACCGTTTTAGCAACTATCTCCGTCCTATCCCTCCTCCTGATCGTCAAGGGCACGTCCCTGCTAATAACCCCCTCCAGCATGTTTTGAGAAGCCCTCAACTCAGCTATCTCAGTCACCAGGCTCAGGTCAACCCCTTCAAGCGGGGTTTCAACCCTGTAGCCCTTAAGCCTCTGAGCAATATCGCTCTGAGGCAAGTATTCGTCCAGCCTGAATATCTTTCCCGCAGTAACCATACTCCTCCATAAAGCTAAACATCTGTTTTTAACCGTTTTCCAACTCTATCTTAACGCACTAATTTTTTATAATGTGATACGTTAAAGAGAGCAAACACAGATAATCAGCATTTTAGCTCTAAAACGCGTCTTCATAATCGTCTCCCCCCCAAACCAGATGTCCTTCTAATAAGGAAGGATATGCAAGGATCGCTAAAGGTAGGTCGGTGTAAAGACCGGTGAATCAAGGCCTTAACCTAGGGTAGGCTAGGAGTATCTTAATGCTTAGTTAAATCATTTCGATTGTAAACCAAAATTTTACGTTTGAGTATTTCCTGCGAAGCTCCAGTGCTTTTAGGAGGAAGTTTCCCCATGCTCTAAGATACTTGTTTTCTAGCTCCATGTGTTTTCTTATCCTTTCTTCGAATGGCAGTTTCGCAGTTTCGCAAACTCGGCTCACCATTTTTCCATCCGATATGGAAAATGTGCGCCTCCCCATTAAGATCAACGATCTTAAATTCAAGGTAAGAGTAGCCGGGCCCTCCCTTAAGGCCCGCCTCCACTTTAGCGACTTTCTCATCGCCCATAACTAAGTAAGTGTCACCAATTTCTTTCGTGAACGAGAATTCCGAAAGTCCGTACTTCTCCGAAAGCCACTCGCTAATTGTCTTCTCGTATTCGCCTGATGCATCCCTGATCTTAACGCGCTCAAAGAAGTTCTCCACGTTAACGTCTCTCAGAATCAGAATGTAGTTTTCCCCGCCTCCACATTCTCGAAGGTGAGAGGCCTTTCCTCAGGCTTCAAAATCCTAAGGCCCTCATCTACCTTCTCTCCCAAGGCCTCGCTAATCACCTGAACCCAATAATGGCCCGGGGAGACTTGTCCATGGCCATCCCCAACCTTATCCTCTATTTTAAAAGTGTTAAGTGGTTATCTTGAAAGTCTTAAAGGATTGTTCGAGATAATTCAGACTCCAAGGTTAGTTTTAAATTACCTGCTCCTTGTCAGGATTGGGTAGATCCCAGTCTGGATCAACCTTGACTTGACCAACGCTTTCTCAAGCATAATCCTCTGCTCAATGTATTCCTCGCCGATCCCGCCAAGTATGCTTAGGATTCTCTATGGTCTTAACCAGATTTCAATCTCTGATAGGCATGCGCGCGGAAAATATTCAGGTTACTATTACTTCCTTCTTTCCACGAAGCTTGTATAAGAGCAGTGCTACAATCACTATGCTTCCAACGGATAGTGCTACCGCAACCATGTTCAAACCTGTTTTAAGAGGAGTTGTTGTCCCGCCGGGTTTCACCGTGATTGTAATGCCTTTTCCGAAGGTCGGCTGGACTATGGAGTAGCTTAAAGCTTCGCTCCTCTCGCCAAGGCTGCTGGCTATAGAATAGTCTACTTCAACCCTTATCTGGGAGCCTTTAGAGAAGAGTAAGCTAACTTCCTGCCCGTTCCAGAGGGTTAGAATATTGCCATCGTCGTAAAACCTGAACTGCTCTATGACTACGCTGTTTCCTGAAACCAGTATCCCCATCGGGCTAAGGTTTGCAGAGTATCTGGAGCCGTTTAAAACGGCTCCCTCGAAACTGCCGTTGTAACTGACCTTTACGCGTCTAACCCCAATTCTGGTTTCGTTCACTAAAACCACCCTGTTTAACTCTAGAAAACCGTCTTCAACCGACTCGGGTTTGAAAATAATACTCTCCCCGTTTAAAGCCTCTGGAGCAAGAAGGCTATTTCTGGCCTCGCTATAATCTATAAGCCGGAGGATCAGGGTCAGCTCATCGTAAACGTTCATAAGGGACGTCATGTTCTCGCTTAGGCTTTTTTGAACACTATCTAAACCTGAGGAGACGTTTTCAAGCATCGGGGTGACACTGGTCAGGTTGCTCCCCATCATCATGTTTGCCTCGCCGATAAGCTTCAAAGCTGAGCCAATCTCGGCTAGCGCTGACGATGTTTGTGACAATGCTGAGACGGCTGAGCCTAGGCCTGAACTCATCTCCACAATTCTGGAGCCATATTCCTCCAGCGTGTTTATGAAGGATTCTAGGCTTTCGAACAGGTAGTCCAGTTGAAGCCCGGCTGATTCGAAATAGCTTTCAGCAAGGCTTAAGCGGCTGTACAGATTGTTTATCCTCCGTGTGGCGTTTTCCAAGAGGCTTATCTGGTCAGGGTTAGTCAAATTGTTTCTGACCGTCGTTAAAGTATTGTTAATCTCCAAGAGGCCCTGTTTCGCGTCTACAATCATCCTATAGGTTTCGTTTAGGATTAGGCCGGCTGCCTGTCGAGAGGAGTTCAACCCTTTCCTAAGCATGTTGAAATCCACTTTGGAAACGTTTTCAGCGATCGCGGAGAATAGTGAAGCCGCCTGGGAAAGCTGGGATGCTGCCGAGCCGAGTCCGAAGCCTATTGCTTTCAATGCTTCGCCGATCATAATGGTTTGATTACCAGTTGTCTCCAAGCCGTAGCTCAGGTTTCCAAGCATTTTCTTCATCAGGTTAATGAAACCAGTAAGGTTGCCGATGGGTGTCAGAATCATATTCATCATACTGATCGACATGTTCAACCCGTTTAACTGTGAACGTATAGACTCTCTAACAGATTCTCCAATCGGGGAGGAGGAGATCGATATCGTGGTCAACGGGATGGTGCCCCAGTCGTCAAACCCGTCTACAACTGCTTCTACTCTGATCTCCGCCTCCCCCCTCAGTATGAGCATCCATGAAACCGAATCCTTTTCAAAGGGGCTAGTCATGTTTGCAGGAGGGTTGAAAACAATATTTCTAAAATATTTTTGAGGAATATTCATCGTTATGGAGATGAATACCGGGGGTTTTGAAGAAGCGTTCGTCAACGGGTCTAGGAGAACCGGATTATTATTCTTGAGCCTTACCACCCATTCTGCAGAATCGCCCTCCTTGCATTTTACGAAGAACACTCCGTATGCTGAACTATAGTTTGGCACCGCTCCGTTTACCCTTAGGCTTGCTTCAACAGTGAGTGGAAGCCAAAGAGGCTTGCCGCTAAGCTCGAAGATTATTGTACCCGGCTTAGCCTGAACATTCCATTCAATAACGCAGGAGTCTCCTGAATAACTTAGGAGACGTGCCTCCTGGGGCAATACTAGGCTTGAAGAATCAACTCCGGATAGCCTTTGAGTGAAACGGTACTGGATGGTTGACTGGCCTGTGTTTTTAACCGTCACTGTTGATTTGAATTCTGTCGTCGAGTTCCCGTTCAACGGGTTTAGATCTAGGAAATAGGTGATGTTTTCGCTTACAGTGACCCGGGTTTCCTCCGGGGAGGCTTGGGTCACCAAGGGCAGCATCAGCATCATTATTAGGAGAAAGGCTTGGACGAGTCTCATTGTTTCACCATAAACTCCTTCTCCTCTATGGATTTTAAAGCTCTTTCATAGGTTTCCCCGGATATAACCTTGTTTTTGAAAAGCCTTTCAACGTTCTCCCTCTCCAGTTTTAAAAGGTCTAGTTGAACCCGCTTCTTAAGCCTTGTCGACTCCTCGTCCATGGGAATGCCTTCCAGGAAGCTTCTGGGGGCTTCCTCGAATACTTGGCCATCCTTCATAAACAGGATCCTGTTAGTAACCCGGGCCAGCTCCACGTTATGGGTCACAATGATAATCGTGTTTCCAAAACTGTTCAGGAGCCTGAAGGTTGCTATTATTTCTGTTGATGAAGCGACGTCCAGGTTGCCAGTGGGCTCGTCCGCAAGAATGTAGGCAGGATTATTAGCGAGGGCTCTCGCAATAGCCACTTTCTGCTGCTGGCCTCCGCTAAGCCTGCTAGGAGGGTTTCTCAACCTGTCTTCAGGGAAGCCGACAAGCTTCAGCAAGTAGAGAGCCTTAAGCCTAGCCTCCTTGAAAGAGTATCTTTTAGAAAGGAGCATCGGGAGCATTACGTTCTCCACGGCTGAAAGGTTTCTGAGAAGGTTGAAGAACTGGAAGACGAAGCCTATCTTGTTCTTCCTGAAAACGGATAGCTGGCTCTCGCTGAGCTTAGTCACATCGACACCGTCAACCAGAACCCTTCCCGAGGTGGGCCTATCCAGGGTTCCGGCTATGTGGAGCAGTGTTGACTTTCCTGAGCCAGAGGGCCCGACGATAGACACGAAATCCCCCCTCCGGATTGTGAGCGAAACGTTCTTCAAAGCCTTCACCTCTATGTCTCTACCCATAACGTAGATTTTAGAAACATCTATGCATTCTAAGGCGGGGCTACTCATATCTTAAAGCCTCCACGGGCCTTATCCTGGAAGCATTCCAAGAAGGGAGCAGGCTGCTCAGGAAGCTCGCCGCAACCGCGATCACAAGACCGTTTAAAACAGGCTCGTAGCTGATTATGAAAGGCAGGCTTATCTGGAACCTGAAGACCCTGGGGAGCAGGTAAGTAACAATAACGTAGCCCAAGCCCATGCCGAGGGCTGACCCGAATAATCCTCCTGAAATGCCGAGCAGTATCCCCTCGACCAGAAAAATATAGAGAACCTGCAGGGGTGACGCGCCTATAGACTTCAAAACCCCTATCTCCCTTATCTTCTCCCTTATGCTCATCGTGATGGTGTTCATGGTTCCAACGCCTGCCACGATTATGCTTATGGCGCTTATAGTGAATATTACTGCGTCTATCGTGTCCAGAATAGCCTGGCTCTGCTTCAGAACATCCTCCTCGGTTGAGACTGAGAGGCTAGGGTAAGTAGACCTTATAGCGTTGACAACGCTGCTCATGACGCTTGAATTATAAACTCTAACGAGGATCATGTCTGCAAGCCCCCTCTTGTTCAGAATCCTCTCCCCCTGCTCAAGGCTCATTACTACAACCGAGGCTGGACCCGCCAGCGCAGCCTGGAAGAGCCCACCAATCTCCGAAAGCCCCGTAACCTTGAAGGACACTCCTTCCTGCACGTATGAAGTCACGATCCTCACAGTCGAGTTGACCGAAACGCCTAGTTTCTTAGCCGACTCCTCGGGCATTAAGCATTCTCTAGCTTTTGGAGAGGAAACTCCTGAGCCGCTTACGATCGTCTGGAATGCTTTTATCTCCTCCACCGGCACAGCTAGTATGAACGCGTTGCTCGACTCCACTAGGCCTGAGCCGATTATGACTGGAACAGCCCTTTCAACGCCGGTGATATTGCTTATCAGGTGGACAACGTAGATCGACATGGGCTCGCTGTTCCTTGTTCTCACTATTATCGACGACCCTAGTAAAGTGTTTATCTCGCTCTCAACCCTTGCACGCATACCGAGTGAAACTATGAAGAGCGAGACGAGCGAGGCTATGCCTATCGAAATACCTAGTACAGTAAGGCCTGCTCTAAGCTTTTTACTCGCGATATCCCTGAGCGCGTAGCGCGTCAAGTATAGGAGAGTGATCATCTTCATTCGTGCAGCCGGATGAGTAGATAAATATTAGCCTGTTTATAATGCTGCGGTGAAAACATATATCATGATGCCCAGAATGCCCGCTATAAGGTTTGAGACAAGGTTTACAACATGGTTGTCAAAGCCCTTAAACCCTTTCACTAAAACGTATTCCCCCTGCTTCCCGGGCTTTTCACAAAGCCTGCCGTCAGTCTTAGACACGTATGCCTCCTGAACGGTTGCTCCAAGCAGGCTGTCTACAACCATCCCTAGGAAACCGCCGGTTGAGCACGCTACAAATAGGCTTTGAGCATCACCGACCCCGGAAATGATGCCTGGAGCATTAGCCTGCCGGAGTGCCACTGAGACCAGCGCTATCGCTATTGCTCCTGAAAGCCCTGCGAAAGTGCCCAGCAGGGTGACTCCTCCCGAAACCCCTTTCTCAACACTCCTCCTAATGTTTGTTATAAGCCTAGGCTTAGAGCTGCTTAACAGTCCTAGTTCAGTGGCCAGCGTGTCTGCCGCAGCTGAGCAAACTGTGGTGGTGAAGAAGACGAGAAATATTTCCATCCTGAAAAAATGCTCAAGCATGATTGACATTGCCGCGGGCCCACCGTTTGCGAGAACGTTAACCCAGCTTCTAACCCCACTCTTCTCCTGGGCCAAAGCATCCAGCTCCTTGTCTTTACGCCTATACTTCGTGGAGGCGACCCCCAAGACTAGGAACGCCAGCATTATTATGAAGCAATCCCAGCCTCCTAGGAAGAGCACTATTACTCCTAGGAAAATAGAGGCTAGGACCCCGGAAAAGCTTAGGGAGCGCGAGACATATGTTGCTACCGCCAGCATGACTATCGCGAGCGTTTTAACCAGGGTTTCGGCAATCATCAAAAGCTGGATGATTCTTCTTAAAGGGCTATTTAAGCTTAGCCTAGTGAAGTAAGCCTTTCTATAAGCTCTCTCGTTGAGCCGAGGTTTGACAGTGCTACAACTATCCCGTCAACCTTAGCTATCTCCATAGCAACCGGGTCAAGCTCCTTGGGGCCGTGGAGAACGATCATCTTAGGCTTAAACGGGTAGAGGTGTATCCCGACCAAGGGGCTTCTACCGTGTTGAACATTCGTGAAGACAAGCGTCCTTATGTTCGTGTATCCGAAAACATTAACCAAGTCGTACCATTTGAAGTAAAGTATTGCTTTAACGCTGTCGAGCACCGTGTGGCCGAAAACAAAGTCGTCAAGCATGTCTGGAAATGTTTCCACCTTGCCCGCAACAGCCTCAACAACCTTACGCATTGAAACAGGCTTGGAATACTCTTTCATGTCTAGAATTATCCCTTTGAGAATGGGCTCTGTCTTCAACAGGTCTATCAGATGTGCCCCTCCTCTTTCAGCATCGCTTTCAACAAGGTTCTGAACATAGTGTCTGAGAAAGCCTATTCCAGGGTTTCTCCTCCTGCCTGTCTCATAGTCGCTTATCACTGAGGCTGAAATACCCATTCTGCTGGCTAGGGTTTTCTGAGACACCCCGAACTTCTCACGCCAGTTCCTCAGGACCATGAAGGGTTGCTCGGCCAGGACAACGTCGCTGATAATCTTCTTCATAGACACTTGCTTGGCTACTGTAAGCAGTTCGCTGAGGTAGGGAACAAGTTCATCGCTCATAGTCGAGACAGGAATTAACTTTAGCCGATACTTAAGCCTTTACTGCTTATCCAACCAAAGACGGTTCTCCTAGACCATCTTTGAAAACGAAAGTTCGCCGAGGTGGCGCCAGTTTATTGAGTGCGTGCTAGACCCTCATCCTCCCTCTAAGCGGGTTTTCTTTTGCCTGCTCATTTTATATTGAAAAAATATCAAAACATATCGTCTTCCAAGTTCTGCTATCATCATTTTTTAAAAGGTGGGGTGAAGCATATGCCGACTCAACGGTTAAAAGCGACCGCTGTAGACTTTTCTAGGGTCGAAAACCTTTTCGCCAACCGTTTTAAAGTGGCCGCTTTTAACAATCTTCCTGTAGAAACATGTTTTATAGCCCATGTGACACGCACCAGGGCCATCCTGCTTAACTGTGAAGAGTAGAGAGTTGTTTTCGCAGTTAACCCTGACCTCCAGAACCCTCTGCACGAAGCCTGATGCTTCTCCCTTCATCCATATTTTCCTCCTTCTCCTCGAATAGTAGTGCATGAAGCCTGTTGAAAGAGTTTTTGAAAGAGCATTCCTATTCATGAACGCGACCATCAGGACTTCCCCGTCAACATTCCTCGCCACCACGGGGATCAGGCCTTTTTCAAAATTGAGTTGGGAAATAATCCTCCTGGCTTTCTCAACGCTTGTTTTAAACAATTGTCCCACCTCCGCAGAGGCTTAAGAAGTTTCTGAGGATTCTTAGCCCGGGTTGCCAGCTTTTTTCAGGATGGAACTGCACGCCGATAACGTTTTCCTTCTCGAACACAACTGGGAACCTTATGCCTCCGTATCTGGCGTAGGCGGCGGCATCATCCTCAGCGTAATCCAAGGGAGCGTAGGAGTGTGCAAAATACATGTAAGAGTTGTTCTCTAAACCTTTGAGAATAACGGATTTACCGGCTATTTCTATGCTGTTCCAGCCTATGTGTGGAAGCCGTTTAACAGGAATCTTTTTAACAAATCCTCTGAAAAACCCGAGGCCCTCTTCACCCTGCTTCCCCTCTTGGCTTCCATTGAACATGAGTTGCAGGCCTAAGCATATTCCAAGCACTGGGCGACCCTCCTCCACGATACTCATGATTCTTCGCCTTTCCTCATCGACCTTCTTGAAAGCGGCGGAATAGCTTCCGACTCCTGGAATAACTAGGCCGTCGAAACCCTCCTCCAAGACTATTGACGAGACTATTCTAGGTTCGGCTCCTACTTTTTTCAGGGACGCGCATATACTTGCAAGGTTTCCGACTCCGCAATCAAGAATCATTATCCTCATCAGTGTCTGCGCCTTCTCTCAAGCTCCCTTGTGACTTCCTCAAGCTCCACTCCGGATGCTGCCAGCACTATGAGGTAGTGGAAGAGGACATCGGCTGCCTCCGCAACCTTGTCACCATTACCCTGGACCGCTGAGGCGAATTCGAAAGCTTCCTCCCCGAATTTTCCGAGAACCCTGTCCATTCCTCCTTCGACGATGCTCGCTACGTAAGACCCCTTTGGTTTCTCGCGCACCCTGTTTTTCACGACTTCAAACAGTTCAGCCAAGTACTCTAGGGTCAAAGCCTTACCTCAACCCCCCTCTCCTTCAACCATTTCTTAATTTGTAAGACACTGTACTGTTCATAGTGTAGGAGTGAAGCTATGAGTGCAGCGTCAGCACCCCCTCTCGTAAGGGCCTCGTAAACGTGTTGCAGCGAGCCGGCTCCACCCGAGGCTATTATAGGGATGTCGACGCTTCTTCTCGCCGCGTGCAAAAGTTCAACATCGTAGCCTAGCCTGGTGCCGTCCGCATCTATGCTTGTTAAAAGTATTTCACCAGCACCCTCGTATTCACACGTTTTAATCCATTCAAGTGCGTCCAGTCCAGTTGGCTCCTTTCCAGCTTTAACATACACCTCCCACCCTTTCTCAACTCTTTTAGCGTCGACAGCAACAACGACGCATTGATGCCCGAAAATACTGCTAGCCCTTCTAATCAGGCTCCTGTCCCTGACGGCTGCAGTATTGACTGAAACCTTGTCTGCACCTGCTCTAAGAAGCTTCCCAAAATCCTCTACGCTTCTAACCCCTCCCCCGACGGTCAGAGGGATGAAAAGGTTTTCAGCGGTTCTCTTAACCACTTCCACCATGGTTTCCCTTCCCTTTGGCGTGGCAGAGATATCGAGGAAAACTATTTCGTCAGCACACTGCTCCATGTATTTAACAGCGAGCTCTGCAGGATCCCCTATCCTCTTAAGGTTTGAAAACTTAACGCCTTTAACCACAACGCCGTCGTAAACATCAAGACAAGGGATTATTCTCTTGGTTAAGCCCATTTCTTTCACAAAACCCCCTTTTCGCTAGGGATCGTTGAACCTGTTACTGCAACCGCCTGTTTGAAAGCAAGGCCCGCGGCTTTAAAAACGGCTTCAGCCAAGTGGTGCGGATCACCATTTCTAAAGATCAGGACGTGAAGCGTAACACCGGATGAGTTTGAAAGGCTTCGGAAGAAGTGTGGAATCATGCTGGTCCCCATGTTCCCGATGGTTGTCTGTTTAAACCGCATGTTGTGGGAGAAGAACGGTCTTCCGCTCAAGTCTAGTGAAACGCAAGCGAGCACCTCGTCCATAGGAACGATGGAATAGCCGAACCTGTTCACCCCCCTTTTTTCGCCAAGAGCCCTCCTTAAGGCCTCGCCTAAAGCTATTGCAACATCCTCGATTAAATGGTGCTCATCGCATTCAACCGTGTTTCTAGCGTTGAGCCTAAGGTTGAAGCCTGAGAACCTGATCATGCTTCCGAGCAGATGGTTGAACACAGGGTAGGGTGTCTCTATAGTGTGTGCACCTTCACCGTCCAAGGTGAGCTCCAGCTCAGCTACTGTTTCAACAGTCTCTCTACGAACCATGGTTGTTCTAGTCAATCCTCAACCCTCCTTAAACCCTCTAGGCTTAGCAGCCCATTGTATAAAGCTTTCCCGATGATCACGCCCTTCACACCAGTCTCTTTCAAAGCCAAGATGTCTTCTAGTGAAGAGACTCCTCCGGCGTACATTAGCTCCAAGCCTGTTTCCCTAAGTATTGATAATAGTGAAAGCGTTTCACGGCGCAACCCTGCTAGCGAGCCCTCTCTTCCAACATCGGTTAGAAGTATTCCCTTCAAACCTATTGCGTCGTCAACCTTTAAGACCCAGCTGGCAGCCTTCTCCTCACCGATGACGATGCTTTCCTTACCGATGTCTCTAAACATGTTTCTCCCCAGGTAGTCTATTCCTAGAACGATTTTATCCAATCCTGAAAAATCGTTTAGGGCATTAGTCGAGCAGGGCCTTAGTCTCACAACAATCCTTGAAGCGCCGTTTGAAAGATAGTCTTCAACCTGCTTCCTACTCCTGATTCCGCCCGCGACTTGAACCGGTATCCGGACTGAGCGTATAATCCTCTTAATAATGCTATCGTTACTTCTCCCAGTGTTCAACGCAGCATCTATATCGACCACGTGAACCATGCTTGCACCCGCCTTCTCCCAGTATGCTGCTATTTTAACAGGGTCGGAGTCTTCAAGAGCCTTGTTCACAATGTGGCCTATTACCTCAACCCTTTTTGAATCCATCAGGTCTATCGATGGAATTATCCTCATCAAATAATCACCTTATCTATGTTTAGAACGAGAATATCCCGTGCACCCTTGTTTTTAACGTTGTAAACTACTTCGAAAACCTTGTCTGAATCAACGACGGTTATGACTTCCCACATGGGTTCTTTAGACTCTACTTTAGAGATCGTTGGGCCACTCATGCAAGGCAGACAGCTAACAACTTCCTTCAAGCATTCTTCAGGCACATTCATCATTAGAAGCTTCTTTCCCTGTGCCATTTGGGTTGCTTGAATAATTGATATGATGCTTCCAATAATGTGTTGCTTTTCAGGGGTTTTAAGGCTGTTCCTGTTTCCTATTAGAACTGCTTGCGAATCCATGATTGTTGAAAGTACCTTCAATCCGTGTATTAGAAGCGTTGTGCCGGTGCTCATCACTGACACTATGCAGTCAGACAAACCGAGGTTCGGCATTGTTTCAGAGGCTCCCTCGACATTTATGATTTCGGCATTAGCATTCAGGCTTTGGAAGAAGCTTCTCGCTATGTTTGGAAACTCTGTTGCCACTTTGAAACTCTCTTTTTTAAGCAGGTCGCTAAGTTCGCTGAATCTCGAGGAGGGTGCCGCGAGCACAAGCTTAGCGTGACCATAGTTGAGTGTAAGAACCTCCTCAACGTCTACGCCTGATTCCTTGACGAGATCTCTCCCAGTAATACCTAGGTCTACGACACCGTTTTCAACCATCCTCGGAATATCTGCAGCTCGGTTGAAAACTACTGCAAGCCCTTTTAAACGGGAGAGCGCTTGATAACTCCGATCATTAGGGAAATAAGTTATCAGCCCAGATGAGCCCAGTAGTTCAAGCGAAGGCTGGAAAAGCCTCCCCTTGCTGGGAAGAGCTAGGAAAACTTGGCTGTTCAACTTGCCAGAATCCTCCTTAAGGCCTGTAGAAACCATTTCAGCTCAATCATGGTTCCAACAGTGACTCTTAGAAACGATTCCTCGATCCCTCCCCATTCAGATGTTACTGAACGCACCCTTATGTTTTCAGCGAGAAGCTTCTCAAAGACTCTTTGAGCGTCTTCAACGTAGACTGGGACGTAATTCGCCTTAGAATCAAATGTCTTAACACCGTCAAGCCTGTTCAACTCGTCAACCATGTAGGCCCTGTTAATGGAAGTTGATTCGACAACCATTCTAAGCCAGTCTTCGTCTTCAAGAGCCGCCTTAGAAGCCTCCACAGCCGGAGTGGGAACATCGAAAGGCCCCATTGCTCTCTCGACTTCTCTTAAAACAGAGCTTTCCCCTAACAGATACCCGGATCTTAAGCCTGCTAATCCGTATGCTTTAGAAAAAGTCCTGACTAGCACAAGGTTGTTGAAGCCGCGTAGAAATGAGACGAAGCTTTTACCATAGTACTCGGCATAGGCCTCATCCATAATAACCATTCCGAATTCCTCCAGAAACCTTCTTACAGTGCTTTCTTCAACAACCTCCCCCGTCGGATTGTTTGGTGACCCTAATAATAGGATGGCGTCGCTGCCTGAAAGTCTGAATACAGCATCCCAACCCCTGCCCAGCCAGGAGGGAGGCTGCTCAACCCTGTTGAAGAAAAGCCTGGAGAAACGCGTGTACATCAGGAAGGCTGGTGAAGGTATTACGATGCGCGCATATTTTTTCGACAAGCATTGCAGCAGGGTCTGCAGTCCTCTGTCGCTACCCGGGGTTGGAAGAACCTCCTGGGGCTGCAGCGCTAGACGGCTGGAGATGAACTCTCTGTACTCGACGTAATCCGGATACCTGTTTAGTCGCATGGCTGTCTTAAAATAGGCCGTTATTGCTCTAGGAGACGGGCCGAACGGGTTTTCGTTCGTGTCTAGACGAACAGGCTTAGGTGGGAATATCATGGGAATGAAGTTCCATTGGAGACCCACATGTTTATAAGCTTTTCCCAATACTCCTAAGAGAGGCAAGCATGCCGAAGACATACCTGCTTAAAATAGACGATAGGGGTAGAATCTTGATTCCTCAAGCCGTTAGAGACCTTATGGGGCTTAGGCCCCAGTCTGAGACTGTTGGAACATATGACTCTGAGAGAAACGTTTTCACGCTCATGCCTGCCCGGCAGGGCGGTAACTTCGTCAGGATAGTTTTTAAAATATCCGATCAGCCGGGCTCTTTGGCGAAGGTTGCTAACTCGCTTGCACTATCAGGAATAAATCTTGTAGCGACAAGCTCAACGACCCTGGTGCCCGGTAAACTGGCTGAGTGGGAGGTTATCGCGGATGTTGAAAAGAACTATCCGGTGAAGGAGCGCTTAAAAGGGGTTGTCGATAGTCTCAGAGACATCGTGTTCGAGTTTAAAGTTGAGGAGGCCAAGGTTGAAACCTGAGGTCCTTTTTATCCGGCACGGTGGAAAAGGTTTTTAAGCATCCTAGAGAATCTTTCCCTGAATAAAACGTAAATGGTAGGGATAGAGGAAACTTTAGGTGAAAGGATAAAGCCGTTTGATGACAAGGAAATTTTCGAGGAGCTAAGTAAGGAGGAGCAGATAATAACCATAAGGCTTGAGGTCACCAGGTGGAACAAGCAGATGACTATAATCGAAGGCATTGATCCGAAGGAGGTGGACTTAGCCAGCCTTGCTAAGAAGCTTAAGGCTTACTGTGCATGCGGCGGGACTGTTAAGAATAATGCTATAATGCTTCAGGGTGACCATAGGCAGAAGGTCTACACCTATTTGTCTAAAAACGGCTTCTCGGAAAGAAACATAACAATACTCTAGCCTTAGAACAAGCTAAACTGATGGGGAGAATGGTTTTCTCTTAGACTGGAGTAGGCTTGTCGATAGAAAACCTTATCTTCAACAGTAAAGTTTTCTTAAGCGTTGGACGCGTTTGAATGCATCTTGAAAAGGAGGAGCGTAAGGTCGTTTTTAAAGAAACCGGTTCCTAAAGAACTGGTCGACAAGGTTCTTGAAGCGGCCCTAATGGCTCCCTCAGCGGGAGACATACATCCTTACAGGATAGTTGTCGTAACGGATGAGGGTAAAATAAGGCGGATCGCTGAGGCTGCTTTAAACCAGACATTCATATCTCAAGCCCCAATAGTAATAGTGTATTTGGTTTCGCTGGAGGAGGCTTCAGCATACGGCAAGAGGGGGGTTGAACTCTACAGTATTCTGGACGTAGGCGCGTCCATGGAGAACCTTATGCTGGCGGCCACAAGTCTAGGGTTGTCAACATGCTGGGTTGGGGCCTTCGACGAGAGACGGGTTGAAGAGATTCTCAACGCTCCAAAAGGATTTAGGGCGGTTTCACTCACCCCCTTGGGTTATTCGGATTCAGCAGCCCGCGGGAGACCGCCGCCGGCTAGAAGCATGAAGATCCTATACGAGGGGTTCCAGTAATATGGGTGCCAGGGGGTTCAGGGATGTGGCTGAGGTGCTAAACCGGTTAAGCGTGTTGGGAGAGCAGGATGCTGTCCGGGAAATGGCTGCCTTGTTTAAAAAGGTTGACGCCGATTGCCTCGAAACCCTTCTCAGGATAATGAGAATGGATTTCGGAGAGGCTTCGCGGCTTATCGGGACATACTTGATGAGGAGAATTGTTTCAGAAGCCTTGGCCGGAATAACTCTTCTTAAACAGGATGAGGCTGAAGGATTAGTGCAATCCGGAAGGCTGAGGGATGTTTTAAGCAGGAGGAGCAGCATACTTCTCGAAAAAGGGTTGAGCATCGACCAGGCTTATCTGGGAATGCTTGAAGCTTGCAGGATAAGTGGGAAGAGCAGTATCGCCTTCAAGGTTAAAAGCTTAACGGGGCTTCTCAATAAAGCTTCAGACGAGGAGGCTTTTCTCATCGTAAACATGCTGATGGGTAGGCAGAAGCCTGTTGATGACAAGCTTATTCTAAAGGCTTTGGGCGAAGCATTCCATGGTTCAGCCGCCGCTGGCATTGGGATGATGGGCGGGGAGGCTGGCCTGAAAGACATTTATAAGGTGGCGCTACAGGTGGTTAAAAATGCGGGAAGAGCCGACTCAGGCTAAAAAAGAAGCATGTGGAAGGATTGAGCAGACAATAAAGTGTGCTGAAGAATTATCGAAGATCGTTCAGAGCCTGAATACTGCTTTATCGCGTGGAGACTTCGAAGAGCTGAGGGAAATATTAAGCAAGGTTAAACAGCGCATATCGGAATTGGAAAGCTATCTAAACATGCTTGACTAAAACTGAATTTTGTTTCAACGTGAAGGAGGACCATGCTTTTGCCACGTGCTCTCCGAGTAAAATTTAATAGGTTTCCAAGATTTTTCAAAATGGTGGTCTCAATGTCTGAAGTTGAGGCGAAGATTGATGAGTGCATAGCTGAGTTGAAGCCTTACAGGATGTTTTCCTCCGAGGCCAGTAGCGCTATAAAAGGCTTAGAAAATCTTAAGGAACAGTTGAAAAACATTACGAGGGAAAACATTGATGAAATTATAAAGGGTGTGGAGGAAGGATACCGGGGAAGCCTGGCGTATGCGAATTACATTCCTAAGACGGTTGAGAACCTCAGGTTCATAAAGGAGTACCTTGAGAAGATGAAGGCCTCCCTGTAGTTGTAGCAAACACGACTGTAAAGAAACCCAGCGTTTTTTTAAATACGTTCATAGAGGGGCTTCAAGGAGAAACTGTTTAAGCTTTTTAAGCCTGTTTCCAAGTGAAGATTCTATGAGGCAGGTTAAGTTCGGCGTAGCTGGCGCCGGGGTTGGTGCCAACTTTGCCCTCCGCGCCATGAAGCTCCTGGAGGAGAAGGAGGGTATTGTCAAAGCAGTTGCCGTATGCGACGTTGTTGAGGATTTAGCTAGGAAGACGGCTGAGGAGTTCGGGGTAAAGTATTTTCTCAACTATAGGGATTTATTAGTCAAGGAGAGGGTTGACGCGGTTTTCATTTCAACACCACACTATCTGCATTTCCCCATGGCTTTAGAGGCCTTAGAGGCTGGTGTAAACGTGCTTGTTGACAAACCCATGGCCATAAACGTCAGGGAGGCTGATGAGATGATAAGGAGGGCTAGGAGGGCTGGTGTGAAGCTGGGTGTAAACCTTCAGGGCAGGTTTGACCCCAGTGTTCTCAAGATAAAGGAGGCGGTGGACACCGGTAGGCTGGGCAGGCTTTTCTACGGCGAGGCAACCGTCAAATGGTTCAGGACGAGAGAATACTATGATAAAAGCCCTTGGAGGGGGAGATGGGCTACCGAGGGGGGTGGAGCACTGATAAACCAGGCTATTCACACTCTAGACCAGCTTGTCTGGATCATGGGTCCTGTTGAATATCTTTGGGCCCAGTGCAGCACTGTTTTCCACAACATAGAGGTTGAGGACCTGGCTGTTGCCACCCTAAGGTTTAAGAACGGTGCTTTAGGACTTGTTCAGGCGAGCACAGCCCTTTATCCCGGTTTCCCGGCTGGGCTTGAGTTCTACGGGACGAATGGCACAGCCATCTTAGAGGGGGAGGTGATTAAACTATTAGACATAAAGGGTGAGAAACCGTATTCTGAGAAGGAGGCTAAGGTAGGACTTGAGACCTGGGCTAGGCCGGAGGCAGCGCCCCCGTTGAACCATGCCGCATCTATAAGGGACTTTGCCCAAGCAATCCTTGATGACAGGGAGCCGAAGGTTTCTGGCGAGGAGGGGAGAAAGTCTATTGAAATCATCAACGCCATCTACCAGTCCAGTAAGAATAGCGAGGCAGTGAGGCTCCCGCTGACGTGATTTAAACCGTTTTAGGTTCGACTGCTTATTCCAAGTCGAGCTTCAAGACTCTCGCAGCGTTTCTATACATTATTTTATCATAGGTTTTTCGCGATATTTTTCCTTCTTCTCTCAGGCTGCGCAGGTATTTCAGTTGAGGTATGTTTTGATCCGGCATGTCTAAGTCTGTTCCGAACATCAACCTGTCCTGAAACTCCTCTAAGAACCGGACTCCGAACTCCGGGTCTCTCGAGATAGCGTTATATCCGCTGCCAGCTGAAAGATCCCCGTAAAGGTTTTGATAGCTTCTGAACAGGTCGACGACCCTGCCGCCTGGAGCAACCCTGCCAGCTGGGTAACTGTTCCTATCTTCCGGCTTAACGTCTCCAGATATCTCCGCCCAGAATGGTTGAGAGTGTCCTATGAATATCAGGCTTGGAAACATTTTTAAACACTTCTCAAGCCTGGGCAGGCCGGGCTCGTCAACAAGCCCGTAGCAGCCGCCCAGGTGGGGACCGATATGGAATATTACGGGGAGCCCTAGTTCTTCACAAACCCTGAAGAGGCTCAGGGCCCTCGGGTCGTCAAAGTATATGTTGGCAGTTATTTCGCCAACGCCTTTGCACCCTTCGCTTTTATACTCCTCAATTATGAATCTCAGGGTTTTTTCTGAGCCGGCGTTTAGCCTCGGATCCGGGTTGCAGAAAGGGATTAGCCTACTCCCATATTTCTTGCAGAACTCTATAACATCTCTGTTGGTCACCGGCTCTATAGTGCTTTCCGGGCTTGGCAGTGGGAGGATCACCGTTATGTCTATCCCCTCTTCCTCCATCCTTTTAACGAGTTCAGACACTGTTATCCAAGGTATGTACTGGTCTTTAACCGGATCGTAGGTAAGCCAGCTTTGTTTAGGGGAACAGTGCGCGTGAATATCAATGATCATGTTCACAGTCTGGCGAAGCAACTTATTTAAGCATTCGGCCAAGTTTCAAAAGAAGATGCGCGCATCCCTAAGTATTGTTTTCAGGCACCTGTGAATGTTGGGCGCCTTCAGAATCTCAGTATTGGGATCAGGGTGAAAGAAATGGTAGCGGAAATATTTAATATCTGCTGAAACAGTGTAATGATTGTTTAAAGGTTGGGAAGCGGCCTAGCTCTCTTAGAGGGTCCGAAGACTGTCAGGTCTGAACATGGAGACATATTCGCTTGGCCAATTATAACTAGCGAGGTTAGGATGCTGTTTTAGAAGTACTCCGCACCGGGAAAATGTCAGACATAGATTTGACTTAAAAATTCGATGAGGAGTTCGCCCGATGGCTGGGCGTGGAATACGCGCTTGCACATAACACTGGAACCGCTGCTCTACACAGCGCGATGTTCGGCGTAGGCATAGGGAAGGGGGATGAGATCATTTGTCCAAGCATCACTTACTGGGCCTCCTGCCTACAGGTCTACTCGCTCGGTGGAACAGTTGTTTTCGCCGACATTGATCCCGAAACGCTCTGCATCGATCCTAAGGATATTGAACGCTGGGTTACTCCGAGAACTAAGGCGATAATGATTGTCCACTACTTGGGAATGCCGGCAGATATGGATGCGATAATGAAGATAGCTGAGAGAAACGGCTTGATGGTGATTGAGGATTGCTCTCACGCTCACGGTGCTCTTTACAAGGGTAGAATGGTTGGAACCTATGGAGATGCTGCAGGCTTCTCACTAATGTCCGGAAAATCACTGCCTTGCGGCGAGGGAGGAATGATGACTACGAACGACAGGCGGGTTTATGAAAGGGCTGTGGCCTTCGGCCATTACGAGCGCCACGGGTTCGCCTTGTGGAAGACCTTAAACGTGGAGCAGGGCTGCCCTGGGGAGGATACAAGTATAGGATGCACCAGTTAACCTCGGCAGTCGGGCGTGTCCAGTTGAAGCATTACCCGGAGCTTATGGCTGAGATAGATAAAGCCATGAACTACTTCTGGAACCTGCTTGAAGGAGTCCCCGGAATCAGGAGCCATAGGCCTCCGAAAGACTCTGGGTCAACCAAGGGTGGGTGGTACGCACCCCACGGCATCTACCGTCCGGAGGAGTTGGGAGGCCTATCTGTTCAAAGGTTCTGCGAAGCAGTAAGGGCAGAGGGAGCCCCATGCTACCCGGGCTGCAACCTCCCGCTGCATTTACACTCATTGTTCAACAAGATAGATGTCTACAACCAGGGTAGACCGACGCGCATAGCGAATTATCCCCCGGGTGTTGACGTGAGGCAGCCGCCGGGTAGCCTCCCGGTTTCAGAGAGCGTGCAGGAGCGGGTGTTCACCGTCCCATGGTTCAAGCATTACAGGCCTGAGATCATTGAAGAGTATGCTCAAGCATTCAGGAAGGTTGCTGAAAACTACATGGATCTTCTGCCGGGGGACTCTGGACGCGACGTGCATATCGGCGGATGGAGCACCTTCTGGATGGCAGGAAGGTGAAGCAACCAGCCGGTAATCAGCGTGATAAACAGGTGAAGCGGAAACAAGGATCCGAATGAAGATGGTTGCATTCTAGGGCGTTATGATTCTCCACTAAAGTTAATACCAGCCTACTCTTTTCATCACTTCAAGCAAGTCGTCTCCACGGATAACGATTGTTCGAGCGTCAAGGCGTTCTATGCCCGGCGTTCTGCATTGAATATCCGCGTAATTCGGATGTGAATACTCGATTTTCAAAGTCACAGGCGGGTTGATTCTGAAAGGCTTAAAATCTTCAGCGTTTCGAACAGCCCTCTCAGCGGTTTCTCGGATAAGCTTCCTGCTCCGGGCTGGCGGCAGGCAAGCCGCAAAGTTTCTACTAAACCCTTCTTTCACAACAACGGTTTCAACCCTGCCTAATAGAGTCTTAGCCTCTTGGGCTGCCGTTCTGCAACCGCTTACCAGACCCACGGGCACTTCGAAATACCCCAGTATAGCCGCGTCTATCCCGATTTCACCAACCTGCTTCTCGTTTATGTAGGCGTTGACTATTATCCTAGTGGCCATCGTGTGGTCTAGAACCGCACCCTCTGTCCCAGCCATAGCGTGGTAGCCTATCATGAACGCTAGGCTAAAGCTCCTGTCGAGCCCAGCCATTCTACACGGCCTAGGCCCTCCTGTAACGTATTTCGCCTCCTCGTGCAGCTCCTCCGGCACAAGGTTGAAACCGTTTCGCGCCCCATGCAGGTCGTTAACAAGGACTTCTGAAGCACCTCCCTCCAGGGCTCCTTCAACAGCAGCGTTCACGTCTCTAGTTAGAAGGAGGCATGCCTCCTCGTACTCTCTGCTCCCGGGCTCGGTCTGCTGCTCGCGGACCACGTAGCTGGCGCCCTCCATGTCGGCCAGAACGTAAACCTTCATATAAACCACCAATTATAATGTTTTTCGAAGCATTTAAGGGTTTGCGAGGCTGGATGAAAATTTAAGCCAACTGTCAGCATGAGTTAAAACTCAGGGAGAATGCTTAATCTTCTGAATTAAACTGGATCTTAAAGCTCGCTTTTTATACAGGATTGCTGCTGCGCATGCGGTGAAACATATTAAGGCTATTATCAATAGTTTAACATAATCTATTCTCCAAATAGCCTTTATCATCCTAGACTCGTCGACGTAGATTTCAACAGTCCTCTCGTCTATAATCCTGTCCTTAGGACCCAGTCCTTCGAAATGGTCGAAAACATAGAAGCCCCAGCTTGTAATATTAATCCCTACAGGTGCATAAGTACCCTCGTCATACCAGCCTGCGCCGAAAGCGTTTCCATATTCAGTCTCCACAGTAACATAGTGCTTCTCAGAGATCAACGCGTTCAAAAGCTCTGTTCTCCACTCTCCCTTATCTGGGTCGTAGGCTCCGAAGCCTGCGCAGAACTCCCAGTAGCACCAGGCTATTCCCCTCTTCTCCGCCTCTCTCGCAACGAAACGTGTCCATCTCACTCTTGAATCCATGTCTGCTTTACTGTATGCTCCGAACTCGCCCATTAAAAGGGAGACGTTGCCGTGCTGCATCGCCCATTCGACAGCCATGTTCAACTCATCCGTAATCTGTTTCTTTTCACCCTGGGTTCCAAGCCATTTCCTGCCGACGGTGGGAGAGGGGCTGACCCATTCCGCCCCCTGATGGGTGAATTCGAAGGGGGTGTAAAAGTGGAAGGTGACGATAATGTTCTCGTCCTCAGGAATCACTAATCCCTTAAGATTGTAAACGCTGTTCCACCCTGTTGGACCTACGATTATTTTTCTCGTAGGGTTATTTCTTCTTATTATTTCGGCAGTCTCCCTGATAAGCATGTTCCACCTCTCATCAGTCAGCTCACCGTAAGGCTCGTTTAGAAGCTCGAAGAAAAGCGTTTCAGGATAATCCTTATAGTGTTCAGATATCTGGCTCCACAAGGCTTTGAAACGGTCTCTGTGGCCCAAGGGGTCTTGCATTATCTCCTCATAGTGGTGAATGTTTATTATGGTGATAAGACCCTGTTCCAGGGACTTGTTCACAACCCTATCCACCCTGTTGAAGAAGTCTTCATCGATCCTATAAGGCGGGTTGTTCTCAGCGTGAGCCGACCATCTTATTGGTATTCGAACAGTGTCGAAGCCGGCTTCCCTTATTATCCTGAAATACTCGTCCCTAATGTAAACTCCCCATTCACCCTCCCTGGGTGCTTCCAAAGCATTCCCAATGTTTATTCCCCTGTGCATCCTGGATTCTGCAACTGCCTCTTCAAACCGATAATCGTAAGCTGGCTGCGTTTGCTCACCATCTCCTCTCGTGCTAACAGGGTAGAATATTGTTGAGAAAAGTAGACTAAACAATAAGACGTATGATTCAAGCCTCTTTTCAAGTAAAGCCATTTCTAGACCTTTCTCTGCCGAAAATCTTTAAAAATCTTATTCTCGAGCAATGAAAGATATTTTCTCAATCCTTCCAGCATCCGGATTAATATTCACATTCACCACCACTTCTTTTTCTGCATAGTAAAAATATGCATAGAAGTATCGGCTTGTTTCATCGAAAGGATATTTCTCCGTCATGACCAGGTCTACCTTGAATCCGTATTCTATAAGTCTGCCTGTAAGCCTGTTGCTGCTTAATACCTGTATGATTCTCTGCCCCAGCTCGCTCGTCGCGTTAATAATCGAAACCCTTACATATATATTTGGCGATATCCAAATATTTGACGAGCTATTCTTTAACCATGCTTCACCCGTACTGTAAGTATATCCTGGGTCATACGGGTTTTTAGTTCCAACTATCGTACCCACTATAAACCCATCACCATATTTATAAATATATGCGCAAACTCCATTAGTCTTATTGCCCTCCCTGAGGAATAACTGCAGCTCCCTTGATGCGTTAGAATTAGACACCAACTTATAGGTTTCTCTGAGAGTTAAGATGCATGATGCTTCAATCCCATCAACCAGCAGTTCTATTTCCATATTCGAAGTAATAATCCAGTCCCATCCTCCCAATGCTCCCGCTGGCCTGATGCTTTCAACACTGTATGTGAGGCCCTCTTCCTTAAGCCATTTTATAAAAGACTGGTTTTCCAAGATCATGACCATCCTTTTCTTAAAGTCTTCGGGCAGCCTAGGATAGGACAAGTTTAAAAACCTGATCGTTAAGTCTATGAGTGAATCGCCTGCAGAAAGTTTTAACTGTTTTTCTTCTCTTTTCAACTCCTTCATATTAAAAACATGCTCTGTATCATTAATCATGCCTACTCTAACTGTTTCACCTTGCCACCTTATCCTAAGAAATTCTCCTATTATTGTCGTCGACAGATTACCGCGGGCTTCACTCCACACCCTATCCACCATTACACCTGCTAACTCGGAAGGATAATAGACTTTAACAATCAATGTTTCATAGGATTCTTCTCCCAGCGTGATCGGTATTGCTCCGTCTCCCTCAATTCCAGGAAACAGTTTGAACAGGCTAGGAGGATATGTGAGGACTAACCATAGGCTTACGACTATTGGCAATATTATAATTAGAGCCAGCAGTATTTGGGTTGATGTTGCTATGTTTTTGAACGAAGACTTCCTCCCCACTTTTCCTACTGTTCCTCTTCGAGTCGGAAAATTCTTATAAGGCTTTTCCCTAAAGCCTTTTGAACAGTTTCTTGTTAACTGAAATAAAGTATAAGTATAGCGCGCGCTTTTAAGGTTGGATGGCGAGCGTGGAGTACTGGGGTTGATTGAAATGGATATGTTTAACCAGAATGAGCGGCTTGGCAGGGGTGTTAACATTCTGGGTTACGACCAGGTTTGGAGAAACAGGTCTATGGGAAGGATGAGGAGTGAACATTTCAGGCTGATAGCAAGTGTCGGCTTCAACAATGTACGCATCGCTCTCCATCCTTTCCGCGACGAGGCTATGGTTAAGGGAAACCGGCTTTCGGAGGAATGGCTTGAAACCTTGGATTGGGCGGTTGAACAGGCTTTAGGCAACTGGCTGATGCCGATAATCGATTTCCACGAGTTCATAATCATGGGTAGGGATCCGTTTGAAAACAGGGGGAGGCTCCTCGCCTTCTGGGATCAAATCGGGAAGCTCTACAGTAATTATCCTGACAGCTTGGTTTTCGAGCTTCTAAACGAGCCAAACGGGGAGCTTACGCCTGAGCTCAGGAACCGTCTTCTCATCGATGTTCTTAGAACGGTGCGCAGGACTAACCCGGATAGGACTGTGATAATAGGCCCAGCCCTCTGGAACAGCATAACGGGCCTCGACAAGCTGGTTCTGCCTGAGGAAGACAGGAATATAATTGTGACTGTGCACTACTATAAGCCTATGGATTTCACGCATCAGGGTGCTAAATGGGCTGGCCGCGAGGGCAAGGTTGGGATAAAATGGGTAGGCTCCCCAGAGGAGAAGAGAGCGATTCGGAGCGATTTCGAGAAGGCTTAAGCATGGTCGGAAAACCACAACAGGCCTATTTTCCTGGGAGAGTTCGGAGTATATGACAAAGCCGACATGGATTCTAGGGTAAGATACCTCGGCTTCGTAGCCAGGCTGGCTGAGGAAATGGGCTGGAGCTGGGCCTACTGGCAGTTTGACAGCGACTTCATACTTTACGATATTCCCAACAACAGATGGGTAGAACCAGTTTTAAACGCGCTCATACCATCGGCGGAAAACAGGAGTAGGTTGAAAAATGGCTAGTTTCTCGAGAAGACTGAGAAGATTGAGTATTAATGTTAGTGCAATGTACCCAAGACAGGGGCTATAGTAGGCTCGTTTCCACAATGGGTTTTCCAACTGGCAAGTTCACTCGGATTCGCGTCTGCACTAGATGATGTAAGAGGCAAGGAGCCAGACTGGATGAAGTATTTTAAGGATGGGAAGCCAAGCCCAGAATGGCTTGGGAAAGAGTCCTATGCGTGAAATATTGACTAGAAAAAGCCATATTCGCGCCAGGGTGCTCCAGCATGGATATGGGCAAGAAGCGAAAGAACAACGCCTATCCAGGGTTTAAAACAGTGGTGCGGGTTGAGGAGAAGATTGGGCAATGGATTTCGAGCCTTCGAGAAAAGACCAGATGCGTCAGATAGACTAGATACTGGGTAAGAGATCTCCTAAATTAATCATAAAACTGAAGATCAGCGATAGCATATACTAAAAGCTCTTAACCAGCTAACGAAAATTATATAGGTGTTTTAAATAGAATAAGTCCTATGTACGGGAGAAGTCTCCAGCATCAGAGCCTCCTTCGCCAGAAACTATTGCAGAGCTGCTGGCTCAATGGATAGACCCGATTACTGAAGAGCCGCCGGGCACAAGATATCGTCTTTACCCAACACCAGCTCGAGGATCTAATACTTAAGGCAGCTATCTGATTTATTTGCCACCGAGCTATGAACAAAATATTTCCAAGCATTTCCCCGTGATCTATTGGCTTCATGCAGGTTTTGAAAGCGCGAGGCAAGGAGCATGGGCAGTTCAAAAATATGATGCTGCCATAAAGGCGAAGGTAATGCCCGAAGTAATTATCGTTCTCCCTCAAGCACTGCCTGTAGGATGGTATGTGAATTCTAAAGATGGAAAGCTACCCATAGAACAAGTTATCATTAAAAATCTGATTCCACACATTGATGCTACTTATCATACAATAGCTCGAAAAGAGGGGCGCGACATAGAAGGTCATTCAATGGGCGGATTTGGAGCTCTACATCTGGGGCTCAAGCATTCAAACTTATTTGGCGCCATCTCCGCGATAGCCCCAAGTATATTACGTGATTTAAGCGAGGAACCTACATACCGTACATACTACACTTTTAATTGTGATCAAAATTACTACGAAGAAATCGGTCCATGGCACTTGGCCAAACTGAACGCCAGGGTTCTGAATTGGGAGAAAACAAAGCTGAGAATATTATGCGGTGAATATGATTCACGTTTACTACCTGCTTTGCACGAGTATCATGAGTGGTTAAAAAAGCTGAATGTTGAACACGAATTTGTCACGGTAAAGGGAGCGGGACATGATTATCGAGAAATATTTAGGGGCTATGGACAATGTGTATTCACATTCTGGGCAAACGGCTTTAAAGATTTTTGAGTAATAAATCATTACACTATATCTTCTGCATTTAACGCTATCTCTATCATAATTATATTATGCCTTCTAGGTTTTCGCTTGAATTGAATGAACCGTCAAAAGTTAATCCCTAGTTTTTAAGAACCTGTTTCTCTTTCAATCAGCAAGTAATCGTTCACCATATTTAGTGTGCCTACCGCTTGATATGTGTGTAGGTGCCATCCGTTCTTCTCCCGTTCCTTATAGTCACCTACATCATTGTGATGGTTAACTTATATACATTTTCATTCTTTCAACTTCCTTCCGAGCTGTAGCGCGCGCTCTACTAATATAAACTTTTTAACAACTGTTTGTAATGTATAGATTAAGATAAAACTGTTAAAGGCTTCGCGTCTTGAAGAAGTATATAGGCGGGTTGTCAACCGAATGCTCCGAATGGGAAAACACCTGCTGAAATCCAGGCGAATAGGAGCGCGTTGAAAACTGTGCCCGTGCCTATGGATGAGGTAAGCCGGTGAAACCACCATGAGCAAGCTGTTGAGATGATGAACTGTACTGTTATGAGTGGAAGGAACTCTATCAGGAAGCCGAGGAAAGAGGTGAGCGGCTTAAATTCGAACAAGAACATCGGGATGTACTGTATTCCCATTACGAGAATGTATGGTGTAATCTTGATCCCGATGGTTCTACCCATCTCTAAGGCTCCCGGGAGGAACCCGTTTTTCCCACTTCCCCTACGCAGAACATGGAGGTAAATTCCTTCTACGTAAAAGAAGACTAGGAAGAACGGTATGAAGGTCAGAAACAGGGTGATTCTCGCCGGAATGCTGAGAACTTTGAAAATAGGCACGAAAATCCAGAGGTTCATGCCTAACAAGAGATCTATAAGGTAAACAATTATATACAGCATGAGGAACAGGCTTATCGCGACACAGGTTTCCCTCCATGTGAAGGATTCAGACGTCAATCTTCTAATTCTCAGCCTAACGCCTGAGAACTTAGGCATGACGAGCAGGATGAGGAAAACACCGGCTATAGCAACCATGAGCAGCCACCAGGCGATAGACGAGCCGAATAAAACCGGTGGGAAGGATAGGCTGAAGCCCAGTATGAACGTTGGTAGGAGCAGCACTATGCTCAGGGTTCCCCAAATAACCATAATCTTCCAGTCTTTGAGAGAACCATACTCTATACTAATCTTATTCGAAGGCTTGCGCGGCAAGATTAGCATGGAAACCGGGAATGTTAAACCCACCAGTGAGAAAACGCTCAGGAGCATCACTGTTTCACGGTAGGGGTATGCTAAGCCTTCTTCCAGCCGCCTGATTTGACTGGCTTCGCTAGGCTTGAGAGCGCTGCCCATCCAGACGACTGTTTCGGAAACAATAGTCGGGTCAAGGGGTTCAAGCAGATGGGTTGTAGCCGGTGCTACTAGCTTCCTCGCAGTCCCAGAGTTGAAATCGCCGTATAGTTTTCCAGGAGAGACCTGATGAACCCCGAAAACCGGGGGTAGCCATTCCCCAGTAACCTGATTAAGGTTGAAAAGCACGTCCTGTCTGCCTATGGCTACCAGCAGGTTCTTTGGGAAAGTAGTGTTGAGAACCCCGTATTCCAACGGGCTGGAAGCCATTCCGCCTAAGCCTCCCGCTATGAGCACGGTTGCTTTAACCCGCCGGTGGGCGGCGGCAGCAGCCCTGACCGCTCCAGCCCCCAAGCTGTGCCCAACTAGGCCGAGTGAAGAAGCGTCAACATACGGCAGCGTTTCAACGTATCTTAAGGCTGCAAGAGCACCGAGGCTGGGATCCTTAGTTGCGCCGAGCCGCCCGCCGGAATCACCATGACCCACAACATCTATCGATAAAGCGACGAAACCCCTTCTAGCGAGCTCCAAAGCTATGCTGCTCATGGATTCTTTAGCACTGCTGATACCGTGCACAAGGACTACAGCCGGCAAAGGGTTTTCCTCGGCGGCTGCACGCGGACGATACAGTACCCCGCTTATGTAATGTTCGCCGTCCGGTATTTCGACGGTTTTTACTTTAAGCCTTCCGAAGTCATTGTTTATGATGAACGCGGCAGCTGTTCCAGTAAGGAAAACAGCGGCTAAAACAATCAACGCCAAACAGCCTGTTCTTGCTGGTCCCATGCGTATTCGTGTTTTCACTTAAGCCTATATATCTGTTTTCTCCACACCGCCAAGTATTGTTCAACTTTTCATGCGTAGATCAAACCCTTTCTGCTTAAGACTGATTTCACCTTTTTGCATATGGTTCTCCATACTTAAATCACTTATGTATTATCGGGGGCAGAATTAGACGTGAAATTGTAGAAAGAAGGGCGGTCGAAAGGAAAGAAGCTTCTTTTAATGGTACCAGTGCTTTCGAAGCAAAAGAACTGCGGCTGAGTAAGAGGTGGAACGGATGAGACGGTACCGGTAAATTTAAACTAATAGTTGGAGAAGCCTCTAGGGGCATGCAGGCTTTACCAAGACTATCTGAAATCTAAAGGTTACGGCACGCGGGTTGACAATAGTGGGTGATAGCGGTGAACCTTGAGCGGTTAAAGAGGGTGGAAACCCGCTTACCTGCATGAGTGTTTGAGCAAAACCAGTAATGCTAGAGCAGGCATGCTTAATATAAAGGACTCATGATCCTTTCTATTTCGCGAAAGAACATTACAGGGACAGAGGGCGACTGGGTGAAGACGCTGTAGTTTCCAGACAAAGAATATTTGCGGGATGGGTTGCACTTCTTCCTTTCACACTGCTCTGACCGCGGCGGGTTACTTACACAGAATACGTGAAGACTTAACCATAGTGGAATCAGGGGAAAGCATGAGTAAATGTTTTGCAGGATAAAAATATTTGTTCTCTAAAAGGGTTTCATTCCGTCAGTCCTCTGGCATCCTTGTTTTTCTTTCAACGGCTGCTTTAGCCAGAGTCTCTCCAAGCCTCTTCAACTCAGACAAGTCTTTTCCAAAAGGAGTCCCCTTCTCCCAGACCCCAGACAACGCCTACAGCAGCCTTCTCCATTTTGAAAGCTGAGAAAATCCTCTCTATGCTCAGCAACGGAGTCGCTTGAACTACCACCGCATGTGAATGCTGCCGCCGGTTTCCCCGCGATCTTCTCCCTTATGCTCCAGGCTCTGTCGAAGAAATCCTTCAACAATCCCGCCATGTAGCCGAAATAGTTGGGTGAGCCGAATGCTACAGCGTCGCACGATATAAGGTCTTCAACAGTAGCGTAGTCTACGCGTTTCAGCTCGGTAGTGGCTCCTTCAACCTTCTCCACGCCTTGGGCAACCGCCTTAGCTAAGGCTTCAACGTTCCCTCCTCGAGAATAGTAAAGTATTAAGACTCTAACCATGTTCCCAAGCCTCCTGCTGTTAACCCTCCAATCCTAATGAAAATATTTTACTGTGAAAGCGTTTATGCTGAACTTTTGGATTGCCAGAAATGGTGGAAATAAAGGTTAAAAGGTGGCTGAAGCAGTCCTTTATCATGGAAAACTTCCAGTTTCAATGTCCCACTAGAATCGTTTTCGGCAGGGGTGTTGAAAACCTGGTTGGGGAAGAGGTGAAGAAATACAGCGATAAGGTTCTTTTACACTATGGTGGTGGAAGCATAAAGAGAATAGGTCTCTACGACAGGGTTGTCGAATCCTTGAAGAGTGTGGGCGTCAGGTTTATCGAGCTTCCGGGTGTTAAGCCTAATCCTCGTTTAAGCCTTGTTAGAAAGGGAATAGAGGTCTGCAGGAGTAGTGGTGTAGATTTCATACTGGCGGTTGGGGGCGGGAGCGTCATAGACTCTGCTAAAGCCATAAGCGTGGGCGTCCCGTATAAGGGTGACGTGTGGGATTTCTACGTTGACAGGGCTGAGCCAGCGGAGGCTTTGCCCGTCGGGGTGGTTTTAACTATACCTGGGGCGGGGAGCGAGGCGAGCAGCAGCTCCGTTATTACGAACGAGGAGGATTGGCGTAAGCTTTCACTAACAACCGAGCTCTTACGCCCCAGGTTCGCTTTGATGAATCCTGAGGTTACTTTTTCAGTGCCGCCCTACCATACTGCTTGCGGAGCAGCCGACATAATGTCTCACGTCATGGAGCGGTACTTCACCAACGTGCGGCATACTGATCTGACGGATAGGCTTTGCGAAGCTACTTTAAAAACAGTGATCAGGAATGTTCCAATCGCCTTAAGGGAGCCTGAGAACTATGATGCTCGGGCTGAAATAATGTGGGCCAGCACTGTTGCGCACAATGATCTTCTTGGAACAGGCCGGATAGGGGATTGGGCTACGCACGTAATAGAGCATGAGCTCAGCGGCCTATACGATGTGCCGCACGGCGCTGGGCTGGCAGTATTGTTTCCAAGCTGGATGAGACACGTGTATAAGCATCGCGTAGACATATTCGTGCAGTTCGCCGTTAGAGTCTGGGGTGTTGAGCCTGATTTCCAGGATCCTGAGAAAACGGCTCTTGAAGGCATAGAGATGCTGAAATCTTTCTTCAAGCGGATAGGGCTTCCGACGACGCTCAGGGAACTGGGTGTTCCTGAAGACAGGCTGGAGGAGATGGCGCTCCGGTGCACTGACTCAGGCGGCTCTAAAATAGGGAGCTTCGTAAAGCTGGGTAAGGAGGATGTCCTGAGTATTCTGAGAAACGCCAGAGGATAGTTCGACTAACGTTTCCCCTTTAAGAGCCCGTTCGCCCTGTCGATTGGATCCTGGTATTTTGAAATCCTCCCGTTGAGAACATCCCTATACCTTACGGCTGCACGGAGCTTAGCCGACTCATATATGGCTTCGGCTATCGCCTTGGCCCTCATCCCGTCTTCGCCGTCGACCTCAGGCCTCCTCCTTTTCTGAACGGCTTCGAGAAAATCGTAACACTCTAAAGTAATCCCGTCAGTAAAACCATGTGGGAAAAGCCTGTTCCTGCCCTCCTCACCTATGCTTCTAAGGAATTCTTCTCGAAGCTCAGACATGTTGCGCTGTGTCCCATCTTTTAGAATGAGCACCGCGTTGTCGAAGGGACCGTGGAAGACATCGCCCGAGTCAAGGAGACATCCCTCAGACCCATAGTAAACAACCTTAGTGAAAGAATGGCCCGGCGCAGCCATCGTCCAGCTCCATGTTCCGACGAGACCGTTTTCAAAGCTTATTAGCGCAACCCAGCTATCCTCCACTTCGCTGTAAACGGTTTCCCCATTCTTATCGTGAGGCCATTTTTCAAACTGCCCTACGAAAGCGTAAACCCTATCGACCTCTCCGAAGAAGTACCTCATCGAATCGCAGAAATGTGCTCCACTATCCAGAACCAGGCCTCCCCCGCTCAGGTTCTTCTCAATCCTCCAATGCCACCTCCTAGGCTTCAACGGGTCGTTCCAGGAAGCGTGGATCGCGTAGAACATTCTTGGCTTGCCGATCAGCTTAGCCTCGTTAACCAGCCAGTGCATAGTCCTCTGGTTCACCCCGCGGCGTATGTTTTCCGCAGTCGCAACAATCCTCCCGTGTTTCTTCCCTGCAGCTATTATCGTCTTGCTAGCCCTCAGCGTCACCCCGAAGGGTTTCTCAACCATAATGTCCGCCCCAGACCTGATGCATTCCAACGCAACCCTATGGTGTTCAGAATGCGGTGTACATATGTCGACTGCTTTAGGCTTAGCCTTCCTCAGCATTTCCCTAGTGTCTTGGAAAACAGGGGGCCTGTAGCCCAGCAGTTTTTCAGCTTCATCTGCAAAGGCTTCAGCAGACTCTTTCGAGACATCGTTTAAAGCGACAAGCCTAAGTTTCCCGGGTTCTTTCTCGTTGATTCTCGCATAAGCCGTAAGGTGTGCACGGGCTATTCCTCCGCAGCCAGCTATTGCGAGTTTAACCGTCCCGCTTTCTCCCATGGGTCCTTGTGTTCAACGCGTCTTATAAACATAATTCATTTTTCCTTATTGTTTAAGAATTCTCCTTTAGTTTAATGATGCTGATGCGTTTAAGCCCGTTTTGACGAGCGCTAAGAGATCATTAGAGCCTTTGAAGAGTGCTTCTTTCTCATGGTTTTCCTAGGCTTACGGTTTACTGGCCCCGCTGTGCCCATAGGAGCCAGCCGCAGCAGTTCCCGTTTAAAAGGGTTTTCTAAAAAGCGTAACCTTAATATTCTCCCTTTTAGCGGATGAGGATACTGAAAGTAGGGGTCTAGAGAAAAAAATGGACACGATAATGTTTAGAGAGGTTGATTCGCTCGGCAGATATTACGAGGAGGCTCTTAAGAATGTTGAAACCAGTAAAAACGTTAAGACCGGTGGGGCTCTCGTCACCTTCCCAGATAAAGAACGGAAGGTTTGCGAGCTTTCAGCAACCTACCTAGTGAAGCTGGGCAGGTTCTCAAAGGAGCAGAGAGTAGTGGTTACTCTTACTTTCAATAAGGATGCTAATGGGGTTTACGTGGCGAAAATAGATGACTCCGTGTTCCACGTGGTTCAGGAGGAGAAGGGGGGTCTGAAAGAGGTTTGGAGTGGGAGGCTTGCGGAAGCAATGGATAAGCTGGGGGACGTGGCTAGGATTCATGTAAACGTAATGTCTAATCTCTCCGGTAAGTCTTCATCCTGATTGAAACATTAATCTGCAGCGTGCAGTAGGCTAGCCTCCTCGTTTAGACTTTGAAAGGCTTATCGCTTTTTGATTTCACGCGAATGCGAAGCATCTATGAAAACCTGTCTTTAAGAGACACTATTTTCCTAAAAAGTTCTTCCTCACCATGGCAGTCGGCGGCGAGCTTTTCAAACGGGCAAACGTCATTCCTGTTTCTGTTCAGGATTTCAGGAACCAGTTCCTCATATTCAACGCTTACGTTTTTCTCTCTCAAGGCTTCTAAACCCTTCCTACTTACTACTTCAGCATATACTTCAGCAATATTGGCATACAGGCAGAGCATCGCCGCTGCCCTGCCAACGACCCTGTCGGCCACAGCCGCCCCGGATAGTTCCGAACCATAGTTTTCAATGGCTTCAACAAGCCCTATGACGCCGTACTTCCTAGTAGCGTGAAAAAGCGTTCCGGGTTTAACTATAACTAGGCTAAAACCATGGTCTTTCAGTATTCTCTTAGCTGTCTCTAGATCCTTCATTTTTCAAGTCGTATTTTTCATTTCAGTCTCAGCGCGATATAAGGCTGTTGTTCCACTTGTGGCCTCGGTCGGGAAACGGTTCCAAAGCGTTCTAAACAAAATTTATAAGGTTTACCCTTCTATCCGTGAAGGCATGAAGTATAGGCGGTTTGGGAAGCTGGACTGGCAGGTGTCTGCCCTCGGCTTCGGATGCATGAGGCTCCCGGTAATAGGTAACGACCATTCTAAGGTTGATGAGCCTGAGGCCATCAGGATGATAAGGTACGCCATAGACCATGGCGTCAACTACGTGGATACCGCTTACCCTTATCACGGTGGAAATGGTGAGATCGTTGTTGGAAAGGCTTTAAGAGACGGCTACAGGGAGCGGGTTAGGCTGGCAACCAAGATGCCCATCTGGAACATTAATTCTAGGGAGGATATGGATAGGATTTTCGAGGAGCAGCTTAAGAAGCTTCAGACAGAATACGTGGATTTCTACCTTCTTCACGCGCTGAATAAAAACAGCTGGCTTAAGATTAAAAACCTGAATGTTTTCGACTGGGCTGAAAGGGTTGTTTCCGAGGATAGGATAAAATATTTAGGTTTCAGCTTCCACGACGACTATGAGGTTTTCAAGGAGATTATAGACGCGTATGACAAGTGGACTCTCTGTCAAATACAGTATAACTATGAGAATGAAGAGGTTCAAGCCGGGACAAGAGGGTTGAAATACGCTGCTGGGAAAGGGCTTGCCGTGGTTATAATGGAGCCTCTTTTAGGAGGGGCTTTAGCCAACCCGCCTCCGGCTGTGAAGCAGATCTGGGATGAGGCTGGTAAGGATCCTGTGGAAATGGCTCTACAATGGCTTTGG
This sequence comes from Candidatus Brockarchaeota archaeon, assembly GCA_017601395.1. Lineage (GTDB taxonomy): Archaea > Thermoproteota > EX4484-205 > EX4484-205 > JAAOZP01 > JAAOZP01. The sequence goes on along the minus strand of JAFNIQ010000005.1, from coordinate 3,012 downwards.
AACAAGCCTGAGGTCTCAGTGGTCCTAAGCGGCATGAGCACGATGGAGCAGGTTAAGCGAAACATTGAGTTCGCCTCAAGATCGGGTGTTGGGCTGCTTACTGAGGAGGATCTTAAGCTTATAGCTAGGGTTCACGTTAAGTATAAGGAGCTCCGCCCAATTCCATGCACGAAATGCGGCTACTGCATGCCGTGCCCGAATGGTGTTGATATACCTTGGAACTTTGAGGTTTACAATAATGGTGTCGCCTATAACTCGATTGGCTCAGCCAGATGGACGTACAATAATAATATTTCTGCTGAGAAGCGGGCGAGCGCATGCGTGGGCTGCAGGACCTGCGAGGAGAAATGCCCTCAGAGGATTCCGATCAGCGAATGGATGCAGAGGATTGATAAGGAATTGAGATTCCAGCCGCCTTGAACATGACGCTTTAAAACTCGAAACCGGGGGCCGGGTGCAGTTTATATCTTGCACAGGATTTTCCTACTGCGATATGTTTATGGGTGAGGCGGCGCTTTGGGTCCCGGGGTTCTGAGAAAATTACTGGTTTTCTTATACTTCTTCAAATAGCATTCGTGAAAAAGGGTGTTGCAGTCAGGATGCTTGAAACATTTGTCGTTAGGGGTGATGATGAAAACATCATTAGGGTTGAGCACGCGCTAGCATCCTGAGTATGGGTGTGCAGAAACTCATGCTCAACAGCACAGCCCCATTGGTTTACGTTTCTGCGAACAATGGATTCTTGGCATACGCTCCACCTTCGAAGGATTAAAAATATCTTCCTACCCGGGATCCCGGAGCGGCTTCAAGGCCTGAAGGGTCTTAGGAGTGACGTACGATATTTTCGTTAAACGTGTTGGAAAGGGTAAGAGGGTTTTGTCAAGGTGAATAGTAAACATGTTCACGGCGAAGTGGTTCCGCTTCCAACCGAGGATGCGACGAGCGTGGAAGTAGGGGTCGCGCTGGAGGACAATAGTTCTGCTTACTCGGAGCCCAGTCTGTTCCAGCAAAGTTTAAATTAAAATTTAAACGGTTCAAACCGGTAAAAGATGAGGAAGTTTCTTAAACTCCCCACAGATCCAATTGACGTCAACCCGGATAAAAAGATTAGTCAGCTGACTGATGAAATGCTGTTTACAGGCTTTCAGGGTAGGAAGGTTGCTGAGGTTGTTCAAGTATGGTCGAGAATGCTTAAGAAAAGGGATATCGTAATATGGTTCGGCTTGGCCGGCGCCATGGTTCCAGCAGGGATGAGGAGGCTAATCTCATACCTGATTGAAAGGAGAATGGTCGACGTAGTTGTCTCGACTGGCGCAAACCTTTACCACGATCTTTTTGAAGCCCTAGGCGGGAAACATTATGTTGGAACCCACCTGGTAGATGATGTCAAGCTGAGGAGGGAGAGGGTTGACAGGATTTACGACGTTTTCGCAGACGAGAATAAGTTCTACGAGACTGATCTCTGGATAGAAAAGGTTTTCGCTAGGACGCTTAGGGACGATTACCCATATTCCTCCCGTGAATTACTCTATCTTCTTGGGAAGCTTTTAAGCAAGCATGCTAAGGATAAAGACTCCATTCTTGTAAGCGCCTACAGGAGCGGCGTCCCGATATTCTGCCCCGCGTTCGGAGACAGCTCCCTGGGTTTCTCAATAATGTTCTCTAACAGGAGGGAGAGAGTTACAAGCATCAACGGGAAGAAGGTTGTCCTTAAGAAGAAGAGGATAATCGTCGACTACCTAAAGGATGTCGACGAGAGCTCTAGAATAACTGAGAAAGCGAAGCAGACGGGGGTGATATACATAGGTGGAGGCGTGCCCAAGAATTTTATTCAGCAAACCGCCGTGATAGCGAGCTACCAGACTAGGCATGACAGAAGCCATGGTTTTGCGATACAGATCTCCACGGACGTGCCGCAGTGGGGGGGCTTATCGGGATGCACGTTCGAGGAGGGTCAAAGCTGGGGGAAAATCGGGTTCCGAGCACAGAGGGTGCAGTGCTACGCTGACGCCACCATAGTGCTTCCTCTCGTAGTTCATTCTTTAAGCGAAAAGTTCAAGAGGCTTAGAAGAGACGTCCCGATTTTCGAATGGAAGGGTAGTGATTTGAAGATAACTTATGAGAGGATGAAGCTTTAGACATTAGACGATAGCTTCCCCCCTTTCGGTTAGGGAGTAATACTCTCTCTTCCTACCCATGACCCTCTTGGCCTCCACTCTTTTAACATACCCTTTTTCAACGAGATCGGAAAGATGCTGGTAAACAGTTGGAATCCTCACGTTCATACCGTATTTCTCCATCAACCCTCTCCAAACTTCGTAGCCGTACATGTTTTTTTCAGACAGCAGCCTCAGGATGGCTGTCTTAGTAGAACCAAGTCTAACACCTCCGCTCAACTCCTCTATCAACACGCCTAGGTTAGACTTACTGTAGGCTATTTCCTTCATAACCCTAGGATCCTTGAGGCCGCTTCCAGTCACGACACAAACCACTCTGGCGTCTCTCCCCACCTCTCTGCTTTCAACCAGCTTCATCAAGCCTGCTAGAGGAAGACTTCCAGCCGGTTCTGCAAGTATACCTTCTTTCTCAGCTAGTAGGCTTAGGGCTTCAAATATCTCTTTTTCGCTGACGGATACTGCCAGCCCATCCGTCTGTCTTATTGCTCTTAGGGCAGCGTTTCCAAACCTGGGATTGGCCACGTTCAGGTCGAATATTCTGCTTCTCGGCTCAGCTTCAGCCTCGACAGTGTCGAAGCCTTTTTCAAAAGCCTTCACTATAGGCTTACAGTCCTCCGGCTGGGCTCCGACTATTCCTACGCTGCCCTTAGCGACGCCAAGCTCCCTCAGCTCTCTCATCATTTTATAGGTTGCGTAGACGAGGCCTCCCTCACCCATTGGGAGAACCACGTAGTCAGGTGGGCTCCCCCCAAGCTGCAGAAGTATTTCAAGCATGATTGTTTTCTTAGCCTCGTTTATCAACGGATCGTGCTCCGCCGCGACGATAGTTCCCTTC
>JAFNIQ010000104.1:2462-5534 GCA_017601395.1 Candidatus Brockarchaeota archaeon | reverse complement strand
CTTGTAGACGGAAGCACCATGGTTGTGGTTACGCTTAGGCTTGAAAGCCTGTTAAGGGAGAAGGTAAGGGCGTTCATGGACCGCAAGACTGCTAAAGACCTATACGATATTTTCTACCTGCTGGATTTCTGCGATAAGAGTAAAATAAGGAGGGAGGTGGAAAAGATAGTGCCCTTCCTCGAATCCGAGCCTAAGGATTTCCCCGGGTTGCCTGAACTCATTCTGGTAGGCAAGCCTCCGAGCTTTGAAGCCATTGCGAGAAAGGTGAAGATGCATGCCGCGAGTTAAGTATGGCGCATTTGTAGAGAAGCTTCAGGCAGCAAGCATATTCACGTTTAAAACGGTTGAAAACAGGGTTGGAAGAGAATACGCAAAGGTTCTCATACATAATTTGAAGAAAAAGGGGAAGATCATTGAACTTGTTAAAGGAGTTTACACCTTCAAGAAGTCTCCCTACATGATTACTAAGGCTATTCCAAAGTCTTACGTGGGTCTGGGAAGTGCCGCCTTCCTTCACGGGCTATGGGAACAGGTGACGAGAATAACAGTCCTCTCCCCCTATGCTTCTTTAAAAGTAAGAGTGGGCGAGAGGGAGGTCTCTGGCTTCAAAGTAGTTTTAAAGAAGATCTCTGAAAAAATGTTTTTCGGATACGAGCTTAAATATGTGGAGGAGATAGATGAATGGATAAGGGTTTCAGATCTGGAGAAAACCCTGATAGACCTTGTTTATTTTAATTACCCGTTTAAAGAAGAGATGATGCCGAAGCTGCTGGAAGCCGTGGATAAGGAGAAAATAAGGAGGCAAATCGAAACAATGAGAAGGAGAAAGGCGAAGGGATGGAAGAAAGTTCTGACGGAAATAAAGCCCTATTTATAGTGGGCGCGAAAAAGCATGAGCAGCAGCTTTACGCCAGTATTCTAGGAGCCTACAGGCAGACAAAGCCCACGAGCCTTCGTAAAGTCTTGGAATATTTTTAATCTTAATGCTGAGGCCGTGAAACAGAGCACGTGCTTACCCAACTTGCATCCAGACTGGAACTCCTCTGCTCGCATTTCCGTAGGTCATCCCGTTTATCGTTAGCTCGAAAGGTAAGAATTCTTCATGCCAGCCTTTTCTCGGCTCCATCATAAGAACGAATACTCCCTTAGTCGACACGGTATCCCCCTCCTTTATTCCGATTCTCTGCCAGAACCATGTGGGACCGTGTACCTCAACTTCCCCTCCTTCAACCTTCAGTTCTATTTCCATCCACTCCAACTTCTCCACAGTGCCTTCTATCTCCACTAGAGCTTCACGATGCCATCCTTCCATCATCTGCATTAGCATCATGCCTCTCCCCATCGTTGAATGCATCGTGCCGGGCCACGCGGAGTAGTTCCACGCAGCAAACCCAATAAGGGAAACTGTGAGTCCAAGGAAGCCTGCAGCGAGCAAAATTATTCCCATCGCTATTCTGTTTCTTTCACGGTTCATGATTCCAGATCCTCCTTCATCTTCAGGTATTGCTCTCTTGTGATCTCGCCCTTGGCGTATCGTTCCTTCAGTATTTCCAGCGGCCTCTCAACTCTCTCGGTTCCGGATGAGCTTCTTCTGGAAAGTTCAGTAATTAGATAGTAGGCTCCTATGGCTATTAATACTAGGAACGCTATGGGGATCAGGAGCATAAACCACCACCCGTATCCCATCATGTACATCATTCCATGCGTGTAACCGCCCCACATCAGCATCGGCAGGATGCCTATTAACACTATTAACACTGCCAGAAGTACGAGCAGCCAGGTCAAGTCTCTCACACTTTTAAGCATGTTACCTTTCCTATTGCGCGGGAAATATAAGACTTTCCCGAATTCTCCTTATGAAAACCTCGGATGCCTTTCGAGTGAGCAGGCTGCCCCAGTATGTCTATAAGGTTGTCTATCGATATTGCAGAGTTAGTAGCCACAGATTTTCATCGCTTCCTTTTTCACTCTTTCTGAGGCAAGAGAAAAGCTGAGATTAAGTATCCATCTAAATCCAAGCTCAACCATAAATCAGAGGCTAACGCTGATAAAACATATTTAGATGCTTCAGATGTGCGATTTTCGAAGGCACTGCTTCTTGATGATATTGCACTTGATAAATAAGCCTCTACAATGGCATGAACATAGCCCTGACCTGCTAAATCCCCCTCATTCCTCTTACTCTCCTAACCAAGTCCAATGTCCTTTCGTTGTTTCCTTCAGCGATAAAAATTTCCAAACAGTATTTTTCGCCGATATGTCTATGAACATTTTCTATCACCACATCATCAAACTCATGCCTAACCTCAGTCATCTTCAGATCAACATCTTTTCTTGTGTATTCACAGGTAATCATTATAGTGGCGACCACATTGCCAGTTTTCATTTTTGCAAGTTCCGCCTCGGTCATTAGATTTCGAATAGTGTCTCTGAACGCCTCCGACCTACTGTAGTATCCGTGGCATTTCATGAATTCATCAAATTTCTCAAGAAGCTCGCTGGGTATAGTTATGCTAACCACCGTCATTAAGCTCACCCGTTTAATATTAACATGACAACTATAACTATTAATGGGTTAACATTTTCTTCATTTTCTTTAGCACTATTCTAATATAGCTAGCCAACAAACATTTCTTCAGGCCTAGTGGCATGACTAACCGTAAAGAGAGAGCGGAAGAAGAGTTCGGAGAGGAAAAAGAGAGCGTATAGATTAAGCCAGCGTTTGCTTTAGGTTTCACTATAGTTATTGCGGGTTTGCTCGACTTATTTTTTCAAGGGGCTCCACTCAGGTTCATTATACCATTGCTCAATGAACCGGCATCCCTCTCCGGAATAATGTACCATGTGTCGGTCCTAGTTGCCGGCATCTACATCGGCTTCATTGGATTGAGAAGGCTTATTTTTGAAAGCGTTTTTCAGTGGAATTGCTGATATCAGTGGCTGCCTTAGGGGCCGCATATATGGATTTTATGTTGAGGGTGCAACTGTCCTTTTTCTCTACACGTTATCAGAATACTTTGAAGATTATATTCAAGATAGAGCCAGAAAAAACCGTCGAAAAGCTTTCACAAT
>JAFNIQ010000104.1:865-2393 GCA_017601395.1 Candidatus Brockarchaeota archaeon | reverse complement strand
CAATCCAATGATAATGCTCGTTAAGCCTGGAGAAAGAATCGCGCTTGACTGCACCATTGTTGAGGGTTCGTCTTCTATCGACCAGTCGCTTGTTACAGGCGAATCAATTCTCATCTTAATGAAGCCCGGCGATAATGTCTACGCTGGCACATTAAACTTGAGTGGAGTTCTCAAAGTTCTTATAAGTAAAGGCGCTGAGGATACACTTGTTTCAAGAATCGTAAGGCTCGTTGTCGAGTCTAGAAAAAGAAAGGCGTCGATAGAAAAGTTGGTGGATAAGTTTGCCCGCGTTTACGTTCCAATTATTATATCGCTTGCGGCATTCACCGCCATATTCGGTCCAATGATAACTGGTGGCCCATTCGATACGTGGCTATATAGGTCCTTGATACTTCTCGTAGTTTCATGCCCAGCGCCTTCGTAATCTCAGCTCCAGCGACCATCTTTACAGCAGTAACTATCGCAGCCAGAAAAGGAGTCATTGTTAAAGGCCGAGTATACGTAGAGAAAATGGCTAAAGTGAAGGCTGTTGCTTTTGACAAAACGGGCACACTAACTTTAGGAGCGCCAGCTGTCCATGATATTAAGACTGCTGGGGAACTCGACCAAAGAGTGATAACGTATGCTGCGGCTTTAGAACAGTTTTCCAATCATCCCATTGCGAAAGCAATTGTCAAAAAAAGCCATAGAACAGAAATTGCCCTTCAACAACCTCGAGGTAAAAGATGTGAAGGAAATCCCTGGAAAAGGCATAGTGGGCTATGTTAATGGTGCGCAGGTAGTAATCGGAAACATGGACATAATCCACGTAGCAATGCTCACCGGGGATAAGAAGGAAATAGCCATGGAAATCGCCCAAAAGCTTGGTATAAACGAAGCACATGCTGAACTTCTCCCTGAAGACAAACTCAAAATCGTAGATCAGATGAAGACAAGGCTTGGACTAGTAGCGATGGTAGGAGACGGCGTTAATGATGCTCCCGTTCTCGCAGCCTCCGACGTGGGTATCGCAATGGGCGGCAGCGGAATTGATGTTGCCCTAGAGTCAGCGGATATCATCCTTGTCAAAGATGAACTGGTTCAAGTGCCTTACTTAATCAAGCCAAGCCGAGAAACTGTGAGAATTGCTAAACAAAACATAGCCGCTTCATTAGGAGTCAAAATGATGCTGGGCGCATTGGGATTGATGGGCTTCATCCCTCTATGGTTCACTGTAGCCGTAGGCGATGGCGGAGTAACCATGCTGGTCCTTTTGAACACTCTGCGTCTAACAAAGGTAAAACTCTAGAAGGCTACGTCAATGAAAATATCATTCTTTCACATGAAGAAGCTAATCTTGGAGTCTATTATTCCATCAACGTTGATTCGAACCTCTCGTCTCCATATTCTCGCACCATGAAGGCCCCAAGTAGTCATATAGTGCTACTGCTATCACGATGTTATGGCTACGGTGATAATGACTACTGTTATTATTACTGGGCATACGGCAAGCTATTTCTACTTTTTAGTAAATCTTCGTTCTTTGATG
>JAFNIQ010000104.1:0-848 GCA_017601395.1 Candidatus Brockarchaeota archaeon | reverse complement strand
GAATACTCTACATCTTCTTCATAATCTATTCAGGCACTATGTCTTCGAAATGCTTATAGACAATAATACGGGGCCCCATGATGCGAATATGAAATATGGCTACGAAGAATGATGCACATCTGGACGCTACGCCCTCAGGATGAATGCTGGTCAACCAGGAGCACGCAGTGTCCATAGCGCAAAAATTCTTCGACAATATCTACCTTGGCCCGATAGAGCTTTTTAAAGCTTACACTAAGATGCTTAGCTGGGAAGCAACAGAGGTTGTTAAGATGGACCTTGAAACCAGCAAAGCCCAGCTGCGCGTTTATGAAAGCTGTGAGTGTGAAATGTGCAGGGGAGCAACCCTATAGTCAACTCGCCAGGGGAATCCCGGTAGGGCTATTTTCACTAGTGTTCAAGAAAGCACGCTTCGAGTCGAACAGGCGGTGGGGGAGAAGAGAGCGAGACATTCGGGTCTTCATAAGTGTTTATTCCATGCATACCGTGGTCTTCGATGTTAACGTGCTTGTATCGAGCCTCATCCCTAGAGGTAAGCCGAGAAAGCTCCGGCTTGAAGCAAGGAGAAACGATTCGTTCTAGTGCTTTCAGACGAGATTGTTTCCGAATTTGTTAAAGTAATGGGCCGTAGGAAGTTCGCCAGATATGGTTAAGGAAGAAGATGTAGAGTATTCTTGGAAGCCCTGCATCAAACGGCAGCATCTACAAATATAAGGTCGAGATTCAAAGTTATTAAGGAGGATCCTGACGACGACATAACACTTAGGACGGCGTACGATTCTAAAACAGACTATATAGTGTCTGGAGATAAGCATCTGCTTTCATTAGGCTAGTCCAAGGGATGAAGC
>JAFNIQ010000027.1 GCA_017601395.1 Candidatus Brockarchaeota archaeon | reverse complement strand
TAAGAAGGGAGTTTTAAAGAGGGCGCTGGACTTCTCAAAGTGGGTTAAAGGCGCAGAGTAAAAATAGGAACAGCCATTAGAAGCCGGCCGCGTTATTTAGGTTTATATCTCTCAAAAATTTATTTTCAAGCCCTAATCAATTAGAGCAAGGATTGAAGATAGAACCGGTCTGCTCTGACTCGATGGGGGTTAGAAGCATGGCTACGCTCGTTGAAACTAGAGACTTGAGGCTTATGATAGATCCTGCCGCTGCGGTCGCGCCTCGAAGATACGGGCTCCCGCCACACCCGAGGGAGCTCAGCCTCCTCGAGGAATTCTGGCGGAGAATAGCCTCTGCGGCAGAGGAATGCGAAGTAATTGTGGTGACACACTACCATTATGATCATCACAGTTCAACAAGGTTTCTCGAGGAGATCTACGGGGGAAGAATAGTCATAGTTAAGGATCCGGAGAACATGATAAACTTCAGCCAGAAGGGGAGGGCAAGAATGTTTCTTGAGAGGATCAAACCGATCGCTGCCCATGTTATGGTTGCAGACGGCAAGAAGCATGTTTTCAGTGAGACTATGCTCGAGTTCTCCGAGCCTGTTCCACACGGCCCGGATACTCAGCTTGGCTACGTCGTCCAGCTTAGCGTTAAGGACTCTTCCGACAGTTTTCTCTTCACGAGCGATGTGCAGGGCTTCCCGCTGGACTACCAGGTTAAGTTTGTAATCGGGGAGAAGCCGCGCACAATTTTCATAGACGGCCCGTCTACGTATATGCTTGGTCTAAACCTCACGGTGGAGGGGCTTGAAGCAAGCCTTAGAAACATCAGGAGGATAATGAGCCAGGCCTGTCCCTCCGTGATGATTCTTGACCATCATCTGCTTAGAGACTTGGAGTGGAGTAAGTATTTCGAAAGCTTGTATGAGGAGGCTGAAAAAATGGGTGTAGCCTTAGAATCCGCCGCGGAATACGTGCACATGGAGATCAACCAGCTTGAGGCCTTAAGGGGCTTGCTTTATGCCGCTAAGGTTTAAGAATAGCAGCTTTACTGTGCATTTTTAAATAACTATACTAGAAACCTTTATAAAATACCTTCCGAGCCCTATTTATGATGAGAAAAATGATGCGCCAATATCCAAAGAGTAAGATAACAGCATGCGCAGCAATCCTAATTCTCCTGATGTTGACACAAACTATAGGGCTAATCGTCACAACTATTTCAGCGCCGGCGGAGTATCCAATTTACAAATACGGTTGGTTTGACGAAGTAGTCTTCTTCCCGGTGGCGGATGCGTCTAAGGCTGTTGAAATGATGGAGAAGGGAGACATGGACATCTACTTCAAAGATATAGGTGACCCGGCGCTCTTCAGGAGGGTACGGGATTCACCGGCATTGTCCTACGAGTTCTCATACGGCTTGTATAACGAGCTTACCTTCAATCCTGTTGGGCCAGAGACCCTAGACGGCAAGTTCAACCCGTTCTACAACCCTAAGATAAGGGAAGCCATGAACATGCTTGTGGACAGGCAGTATATAGTGGACGAGATCATGGGAGGTCTTGCAATACCTAAGTATGTGCCGGTCTGCAATGGTTTCCCAGACTACGAAAGGCATAAGGATGTGATAAAAACTATTGAGACTAAATACGCGTACAATTTCGAAAAGGCGAAGGAAATAATATTCGGAGAGCTGTCGAAGGAGCCGGGCGTCGAGTATAAAGCTGGGAAGTGGTACTATAAGGGTGAGCCGATCGTCTTGAAATTCATCATAAGGACGGAGGACACTAGGAGGCAAATAGGAGACTACGTTTCAGGACAATTGGAGAAGCTCGGCTTCACGGTGGATAGGCAGTATAAGACTTCTAGGGAAGCCTCTCCAATATGGATGAGGGGTAATCCTGCCGAGGGAAGATGGCATGTGTACACTGGCGGCTGGGTGACGACAGTAGTATCGAGGGACGATTCCGACAACTTCCAGTTCTTCTACAGCGATAAGTCGGGCATGGCATCCATCAGCCCCCTGTGGGCTTCATACAAGCCTTCCCCTGAGTTCAGCGATCTTGCAGACAAGCTTGCTGAAAAGAAGTTCACCACCATGGAGGAGAGAACAGCCTGGATGAGTCGAGCGTTCGAACTGGCGCTTCAAGACTCCGTTAGGGTCTGGCTCGTAGACCAGACCGCAGCCTGGGTTAAGAGGAAGGAGATAACTGCCATAGCTGACTACTCTGGAGGCTACTGGGTCGGAATATGGGGATTCACATTGAACCGTGGAGGCACTCTAGGCGGATCGGTGAAAATAGGCAGCTCAGACGTGTTGACTGGAGACGCGTGGAACCCGATTTCCGGGTCCAACTGGATATACGACGGCATGGTGAGCTCAGCGACGGGCATGCCTGCCTTCCTAAGCGATCCTAAAAGCGGGCTCCCAATACCGACTGGATTCGTTAAAAGCGTTACGATAGAGGCTGAGAAAGGCCTCTTAACCTTCCAGAACCCTGAGAGCACTGGCTGGCTAACCCTGACCTTCGTCGACAGTGTTACAATACCTTCAGACGCATGGTACGGCTGGGATGTTGAGAAAAAGAAGATCGTGACTGCTGGAGAGGCAGGCGTAACCAGCGCGAAGGTTAAGGTGGCTGCGGAGTACGAGGACATCATAGGCAAGTTCGAATACCACGACGGGACGGTTATGAGTCTAGCCGACTGGGTGTGGAGCTGGCCCATCAACTTTGAGAGAGCCAGTAACAAAAGTGCTCTCTACGACGAGGCCTTCGTGGGCTCATTCCAATCCTGGAGGGAAGTTTTCAAGGCGTGGAGGATTGTGAGCGAGCACCCGTTGAGAATAGAGTGGTACACCGACTACACTAACATGGATGCTGAGCTAATAGCTAGTGCTTACGTGGGTTTAGCTGGGCCATGGCACACCACCGCGATAGGCATTAGGGCGGAGGAGAAAGGTCTCCTAGCCTTCGGCCAAGATAAGGCTCTGAAGAATAACGTTGAGTGGATGAACTACATAGCTGGCCCGAGCCTTGGAATACTCTCTCAGATGCTGGACGAAGCTATAACAGAAGGCTACATACCTTTCAGGGAGCTTAACAGCCAGTATATCAGTGTGGACGAGGCTAGAGCAAGGTATAACGCCCTTAAAAAATGGTATTCCACGTACAGGCATTTCTGGGTTGGTGCCGGTCCCTACTACTTGGAGACGGCTGACATAACTGCTCACACAGCGGTTCTGAAACCGTTCCGAAAGCTTCTGCAGCGTGAGCTCACGATCTCTGTGGAGGGAAGCGGGACAACTGATCCTGAGCCTGGTTCACACGGGTACCTTGGGCGTGAAACAGTTACAATAAGGGCTAAACCGGGCTTCCTCAGCGTCCTTGAAAAATGGGTTGTCGACGGGGTGGAGAAGGGAGCATCCGAGACGCTCACGCTTGTTACGGATAAGCCTCACAGCGTTAAAGCCGTGTTCAGAGTATGGTATGAGGCAGTAATTGGAATAGTCGCGGTGATCGTGGTCATAGTCATAGTCGCCGTGCTATTCTTAAGGAAGAAAAGGAAATAGCTGTGCATCAGAAAAGTTTTTATCCCCTTCTTTTTTTCTCCTTTGGAAAAATGACTAGGGTGAGCCATGATTGACTATTCCCAAGGGTTTCTTAAAATTCGTGGGTAAGAGGGCAGTCTTACTGCTTATAAGCCTCGTAATCGCCATATACATATCCATATTGCTCGCTAACTTCGGTGGTCTTATAGACGAGATGGTTAAGGCCGACCTTCTGATGAGCATCACGATGAACGTTAGGAATAACCCTGCTTACCAAGGGCTCACGGCCTCTGAGAGGCAGAGGATAATAGACAGCATGTACCAGGCCGCGTTGGAGGCAAGGGGGCTTAACACCCCGTTCTTAGTAAGGAGTCTCTACCACTTGAAGAACGCTTTAACTATGGATCTGGGGACGGCCCTCTACTTAACGAGCGACAGCGGGTCTAAACAGGTGAGGCTGATAATCTTGGAGAGGCTGCCTCAAACAGTAATGCTTTTCACGACGGTGACAGTGATCAACTTCTTCCTGAATCTTCTCGGGGGCCTTTTCATAGCCAGAAAATACGGCTCTAAAATCGATAAGGCAATAGCAGCATTGGCTCCCACGTCAGTAATACCCGGCTGGGTTTACGGGATATTTCTAATTCTGATCTTCTATACGTGGCTGCACGTTCTCCCTCCTGGCGGTTTAGTGGATTATCCTCCGCCCAAGGATCCTTTTCTATACTTCCTGTCTGTTTTGAAACACATGATATTGCCGATGCTCTCTTGGATAATAGCCGGATTATTCTTAGGGCTCTATTCGAACAGGACCTTCTTCCTGATATTCTCAACCGAGGATTACGTGGAGGTGGCTAGAGCAAAAGGTCTTCCACCCAGACAGGTGGATATGGGCTACGTGATGAGGCCGACACTGCCTTCGATAATAACTGGGCTCTCCCTAGCCGTCATCGGCTCATGGGGTGGTGCCATAATAACGGAGACGGTTTTTGACTGGCCTGGCCTAGGTAGGCTTTTGGCAGCAGCTCTCTCTTATCCAGACCCTCCCGTGATAGTGGGGGAGGTAGCAATATACGCTTGGCTGTTAACTTTAACGGTCTTAACACTGGATGTCATTTATGCTTTTCTGGATCCAAGGGTTAAAGTATGGGGTGGTTAAAAACGGGTTCATCGAAGCCTAGTGCTGGTTTAAAGGGGGTTTTACGTGAAGTTTTAAGCTACAAGTCTGCCATCGCGGGTATTGTAATACTCCTCTTCCTAATAGGTCTGTCTGTCTACACTATGGTAACAATACCCTTGCCGGAGGCAATTCAAGCCTGGAGGTCGAGCGAGGCTTGGAGCCGGAATCCTAGAAACGCTCAGCCGGAGTGGATCGAGCTCTTCTACGGGAGGAGGCTGCCCCGCACAATAAAAGTTTCTCTCGGAGAAACTAAAGCATCTGAGGTTTTGCGTGAAGACGGAACGCTGTCTGTCTCATGGGTCATCCATTTCAACTACGACTACGATGATTTCCCATCGGAGATCATAGTTTTCTTCAACTCGAGCTATGTGGAGAAGCCTGTGGTTGAAATCTACTGGATAAGACCGGATGGTGACGAGATTCTTCTTAAGAAACACTCTTTGAGAAGACCCGATGACAGACTGTATTTGAGCAATGACCTCGGCCTAGAGCTGAAACTGGAAAGGCTTTTTGAAAGCAAGATCGGAAAGAAACCAAACTTCACAGTGACAGTTGAGAAAGGTCTGTTCTCAGAGTATTCGCAGGATCCTCGGGTCTTGAAAGGTGTGTATGGAATGCGCTTAGAGGCAACTCTGAGCAAGAACGATGTGTTAAATGCGGAATTAGTGGTATATGGTACTGTCCATGGGTTAGCTGGGACGGATCATTTAAGGAGACCCTTAATAATAGGTTTGCTCTGGGGGGCTCCGATAGCAATGTCCTTCGGACTTACAACAGCCTTGCTTACGACATCACTCGGCCTCATAATCGGAACGATCAGCGGCTGGTATGGTGGTAAGATTGATTCTGTTATACAGCGAATAGTGGAGATAAACGCTGTCCTGCCATTCCTGCCGATTCTAATATTGCTTACAACGTTCTACAGAATTGATCTATTCATCATCCTACTTAGCGTGGTCGTTTTAAGCATATTCTCCCTCGGCATAAAAGGCACCCGTATCTTGGTCATGCAGATTAAGAGCTACCCGTACATAGAGGCGGCGCAGGCGTACGGGGCCAGTAATATGAGACTTATACTATTCTACGTGATACCGAAGATCCTGCCCCCGGTGGTCCCTGGCATGATCTCCTCGGTACCGGGCTTCGTATTTCTTGAGGCCGGGCTCTCATACCTTGGGCTTGGTGACCCATTCCTCCCGACATGGGGCAAGATCATAAGTGATGCTCAGACTAACGGCGCCTTCTACAAAGGCATGTACTACTGGGTTTTAGAGCCTGCTTTCATGCTGATACTTACGGCCATCGCGTTCGCGCTGATAGGGATGGCTCTCGAGAGAATAGTTAACCCTAAGCTGAAGGAGCTGTAGAAGAATGAGCAGTAGCAAATCTGTTTTATCAGTTCGCGACCTTAAGCTTTACTATAGAACTAGAAAAGGAGTTGTGAAGGCTCTTGAGGAGATAAACTTCGACTTGGAGAAGGAGGATACGCTTGCGGTAGTCGGCGAGTCAGGATGTGGGAAAAGCACTTTGGCACGCGCCCTAGTTCGGGTTCTCCCTAGGAACATTCATACTTATGAGGGAAAGGTGATTCTTGAAGGCAGGAATGTTATGGAACTAAACGAGGAAGATTTCAGGAGAGAAATAAGGTGGAGGAAAATATCTATTGTTTTCCAGGGAGCCATGAACTCCTTTAACCCGGTGTACAAGATTGGCTACCAGGTGGCTGAGCCACTAATCATTCACGATCATTTGGAGAAGAAGGAGGCGTTGAAGAGGGCGAGGCAGTTGATAGAGCTTATGGGGATGCCTGGAGTCTTCGCCGATAGGTACCCGTTCGAGCTGAGCGGCGGAATGAAGCAGAGAGCAGCAATAGCTATGGCTTTGATAACAAATCCTGAAATAGTGATTCTTGACGAGCCTACTTCAGCACTTGATGTCTTGACCCAGGCTAACATAATCAATCTCCTGAAGAAGATTAAAAACGAGTTCAAGCTTACCTACATCTTCATAACTCATGACTTAGGTTTGGCCAGCGAACTCGCAAATAGGGTTGCAGTTATATACGCCGGTAAGATGGTTGAACTCTCCAGTGCAGACATATTCTACACGCAGCCGAAGCATCCTTATTCAAAGGGTCTGCTGGCAAGTGCTCCTACGCTCAGTACCGATAGGAGGCCAGAGTTCATAACCGGGGTGCCGCCTAGCCTAATCGACCCTCCATCAGGCTGCAGGTTTCACCCTAGATGTAGATTCGCGTGGGAAAAATGCAGCTCTGAAGAACCAGCTATGTTCCAGGTGGGTGAGGATCATTTAGTTAGGTGCTGGCTGTACGGTGATGGAAAATGAATTCCGAAGGGAGACTTCTTGAATTGGAAGATTTGCGGAAATGGTTTGAAATCAGACGAGGCTTTCTAAGTTCTAAGGTGAATTATGTGAAGGCGGTAGACGGCGTGACTTTCAGGTTGGACGAGGGTATGGCTATGTCGCTTGTGGGTGAGAGTGGAAGCGGGAAGACGACTCTGGGTAAAACCATCATAAGGCTTTACGAGCCTAACGGCGGGAGAATCATATTCCAAGATAGGGATGTCACTCATTTAAAGGCTAACGACTTAAAGTGGTACAGGAGGATGACGGGTCTTGTGCAACAGGATCCTTTCGGCGCCTTCGCATCTCATTTCACAATATTCAGGTCCCTAGAGGAGCCTCTCCTCATTCATAACACGGTTAAGTCGAAAGAAGAGAGGGCTGAAAAAGTATTCAAGGCGCTTGAAGAAGTTAGGCTCACGCCGGTGGAGGATTTCGCATACAAATATCCCCATATGCTCAGCGGCGGTCAGCTTCAGAGGGTTGCTATCGCTAGAGCTATAATTCTTGAACCGCGTCTGCTCGTTGCCGACGAGCCTGTGTCAATGCTAGATGCTTCTGTCCGTATAGAGATCCTGACCCTTTTAAGAAGGCTTCAGGAAAGACTCAGACTCGGCGTGATATACATAACGCATGACCTTGCAACAACAAGGTTCTTCTCAGAGTGGGCGTTGATAATGTATGCCGGACACGTTATGGAGAAGGCTTTCACACAGGAAATCCTGAGGAATCCTTTACATCCTTATACCAGGGCTCTGCTCACGGCTACTCCTGAGCCAAACCCGGAGAACAGAAATAGGTTTAAACAGGTTCCGCCTGGGGAGCCTCCTGCGCTAATTGATCCTCCTAAGAGCTGCAGGTTCTCTCCGCGCTGTCCACACGCTTTCGACAAGTGTTTCAAGGAGGAGCCGCCAGAGTTCGAAGCAGCCTCAGGGCACTGGGTTAAATGCTGGCTTTACGAAAGGTCTTAAGGGAAATGAGTCCTAAGAAAGCGATGTTCATCGGGGTTCTGCTCTATCTGCTATCTTTTTTTACCGGTCTATGTAACATGTGGTACATTAGGCAAGGCTATAATCCAACCTTGTTAACCAGTCTCGTCTTGATCCAAGTTGCTTTTTCTTTTTCCAGCATCGCGTTGGTGGGATATGGTACTCTAGCCTACTTGATAGCGGTCATAAGGGAGGCCGTGAGGAAACAACAAGAATCAGGAGGAGAATAGTTTCGCTACGAGATACCTCTAATAATGGTTATTTTTTAAATCCAAGCATTCGTCTAGCTTTAACAGTTTTCAGAATGAGGTAGGAAAAAATGGCAAGCGCTAAAACAGCGCTAACTATAATAAGCAGTGACAAGTGTTCCCGGGTTTTCTCGCCTATCCCCAGGACATAGATTCCGGTCTCAGTTAACAAGAAGGATGCTGAACCCTTTGAAGGAGATTCCTCTGCTACGAAGCCCCTTACGGTCTTCCACTCCACGCCTGTCCAGCAATAGAGGACGGGCTCCTCCTTCTGAATATCCCGAATATCTTTCAAACTATAGGTGACGTTAACCCTTGTCCAGCCGTCGGATGAGAGTAGAGTGAGGTTGAAGAAACCGCTTAGGAGTCTTACTGTTCCGAATTCAACCGGCCTAGATCCCCTTATGGAAACATCTCCCCCATAAGTAAAGGAGATTTCACTACTATTGCCGTAACTATTTATCTCCAAGTTTTTGACGATAATGTCTCCAGAGCCTTCAGAATAGAAATCGGTAATCGTGTTGTTAACGCACCGGTTATTTAAAAGCAGTATCTTGGATGAGCGGAATAAGTAAAGGCCATATGAATTCTGCCTGACCAGATTTTTTTCAACCTTGGCTGATAGACTGTTTTCAACAGAGATCCCAACGCGGCAGAAGGAGATAGAATTCAGTGATAAAACATTGTTGATTGTCTCGTAAGTAACGATACCGTGTCCCCTAGCGTATTCCAGCGTGTTGCCGGAAACAGTTACGTTAATACTGGAGTCGATAGCAATATTGTTCGTTGATAAACGTACAGTGTTATCAAGTATAGCCACGTTCTGCGAGCCCTGAGCCTTTATGCCTATAAGCCCTTCAACCAAATTGTTCCCAGCTACAAGGCTTCTACGCGCGTCATCCAAATAAACTCCGTAAAAGTTGTAGAGGATTTCGTTCTGGAATAATAAGGTCATTCTAGACCTAACGATAGACACGCCTATCATGTTTCCCTTAAAAACGTTTTTTGATACATTGTTTTCGTCAGATATGTGAGAGTAGAAACCATAAGTACAATTTATCACCCTGTTTTCAATAATTGTGTTGTTAAAACACAGTGAAAGGCTGACTCCGTATTTACTTGATTCGACATTGTTTCGGGTAAGAGTGTTTCCAAAACTCTCCTGCAGATATATCCCGAAACTACATTCTCTAACATCATTCCCCATGAGTAAACCATTGCTCGATCCATTAACCATAAACCCGAAATCGCCGCCTATAACTTTGTTTCCAATAATCTTATACCCCGAAGACCCTCTTACACGTATTCCACGTATTCCCCCAGGGTTTAGGACAATGAAACCAATCAGTGAAACATTATCTTTCGAGATTTCTATAACATCGTTTCCGGGATTAACTGGGATCAATTCAACCGTTCCATTAGCAATGAGTTTCAGGGATTTGTTTATTTTGAGATTCTCCATATATTTGCCGGGTGGAACATATATCGTATCTCCGTCATCAGCCAAGTTGATTGCCGTTTGGATTGAAAAGCCTTTTTCAGCAGCATTTTTAAAACTATGCGGATTAGCTACATCCGCTGACGGAAGCAGGTGGTCGCCCACGTTCTGTGAAGTAAACAACGCGAGCATTAGGAATACTGTGTAAACGAGTTTTTCCAAGACTGTTTGCAGAGATTTAACACACCTTATAAACCTAGTGTTTAACTGCTTTCTTTTTTCATAAGATGAATCTTCCTAGGATCAATGGAAGGAGAAGAGGATTATTGAGTTAAACTAATACTCTTAGCATGCTCGCATGAAAAATAGATTTTTAGGGTCTACGTGGCGCTATCCTCGCATTAATTTAAACAGATTACTTCCACTGATAGTTTTAATGGTTATACTCGTAGTGATGGTGCTGCGCTTGTTTTAAGTCTGCTGGAGTGACCATTCTTTTCTGCTTCCATTAGTTTTGTAAAGCTTCAGGGTTACATTAGGTTATGGTGAAGAATAACTTTATATTCAACCTTGTTCCAATTACTTAAATCCAGTTTGATAGAGGTTAAGGGTGTTAAGATATATTGGCTGGGGCACGCCGGCTTCAGGATAGCCGGAGAAGGGAAAACAATCTACATAGACCCGTTCAAGATTAAAGGCGGTCCAGCAGCGGACATCGTGCTCGTTACCCACAGTCATTTCGACCATTTGAGTATTGAAGACATAAGGAAAATCTCCTCTCCCAAGACTCTTTTAATAGGCCCCAAGGAGTGTGAAGCAAGGTTCAGGCAGCTCGGCTTAGAGCATAAACTGGTTAAGCCGGGCGTAACCATGGATGTCTCAGGAGTAAGGGTGGAGGCTGTTCCAGCATACAACGTTGGAAAATCTTTCCACCCTAAGGTGGACGGCAAGGTTGGGTACGTGGTTACAGTGGGTGGAGTGAAAATATATCACGCAGGGGACACTGACAGGATACCTGAGATGGCCAGCATAAAGCCGGATGTCTCAATTCTCCCGGTTGGAGGGACATACACCATGAGCGCCGAGGAGGCTGCTCAAGCGGCTAAAGACATAGGCGTGGGAATATTCGTGCCCATGCACTACGGCTCCATCGTCGGGGGGAAGAGTGATGCTGAAAGGTTCCGCAGCATCATTGGGGAAAATGCCGTTATAATGGAGCCTGAGGAATAGCTGAAAACCCATTTTTTTCTAAAACCTAAGAGTTATCTGTCTGTTTAGCACGTTTAAAAATGGTCAGCGTAATCATTATCATCACTGCAGCAATAATGACACTAATGAGTATGAGTATTGGAGAGTATTCTCCGAAGCCGAATGCTAGTGGGAAAGGGCCTATGAAGATTACGAAGGCTCCTCCAACGTTGGTTCCGGACGATGGCAGCGAGGCTAGGAAAAGCGTTACGAATCCCATCGTCATCAGGAGGAAGCCTGTTAACAGGAGTTTTCTGAAACTGTTCAAGACCTCTCAGCCGTAGGTAAAGAAGACCGTTAAAAAGATCAAAATCAAGGTGAGTATGATCGCGAGCACGAGCAGCATCCTGGCTGTCTTCGGGTCTGAAGCAAGGACTATTGGGATTGGGCCTATCATCACCACTGCCCCACCGCGCTTCTCAACCTCTGCATCTTTCTGCTTGAGAGCGCGTAGAAGCTCCATGAAAACAGCTATAAAAACGAGTAGGAAGCCCGCCAAGATTAGGAGCATAGCGACAAGGGTCAGCGGTGGAATCATATGAGCTACTCTATCGGTATCTCCTCGCCCCTCTTCTCCTTCCTGATCCTGTTCAGAGTCACTTCGAGAATACCGTTCTTGTAGCTGGCCTTAGCCGTTTTCGGATCAACCTCCTCAGGCAGCTCAACATCCTTACTGTACTTTCTCTTCTCAGACTCCGCTCGTATTGAAAGAGTCTTTCCGACAACGTTCAGCTTAATGTCCTGCTTATCCACACCCGGCACCTCCGCTATTACTTTAATCTTGTCCTCCTCGGTGATAACGTCTATCAGGGGCTCAGCAGCCTCCTTGACTTCAAGAGGCTTCACGGGTGATACTTTACGCTTAACGTTTCCAAACTCCCTTACGATAGGCTTACCGTCAGGGCCTATTCTGACGGAGTAACCGTATATGAAGGGGCCGTACTCCCTCTTAACGCTACCATCCGGAAGCTTTTCCTCCCTAACGAGGTCCTTCGGAAACTTCTCCTCAAAGCCTTTGAAAAGGTCGAAGAAATCCTCCTCGAAGGGCGATGCGCTGAAGGCTCTCCGCATCATTCTCCTCAAATCCTTCTCAAGCTTTTCAAACCAGTCTTCAAACCAGTCTTCGGACATTCTCAACACCTCCGTTTTAAAGCATGCTACAGGAAGATATTAATTTTTCCCTGACGATTTCGAGGCAATATTTCTGGAGACATGGGCTTAGAAAGGTTTTAAACATAAGGGGTCAAAGCTTTTATTTAACCCTTGTCAAACTCTTTCAACATGTCTGGAGAATGGATGGTTAAAGTGCTAGAGGACCTGACCAACTCCTTCGGGCCCGCTGGATATGAGAAAGAAGTTCTGTCGAAGGCGAAGAGCTACATGCAGGCTTATGCTGACGAGATTATGTCTGACAAACTTGGCTCTCTGGCTTTCGTCAAGAAAGGTGGCTCAGAGAGGCCTCGCGTCCTTCTCGCCGGCCATGTTGACGAGGTTGGCTTCGTTGTCTCAGGCATAAACGACCAGGGCTTCCTGTCTTTCGCACCCCTCGGAGGATGGTTCGACCAGGTTCTGCTGTCAACCAGAGTCATAGTTAGGACTCAGAAGGGTGATTTAAACGGGGTTATAGCCGCGAAGCCCCCACACCTAATACCTCCGGAGGAGGCCAACAAGGTGATTACGAAGGACAACATGTTCATAGATATAGGTGCTTCCTCAGCCGACGAGGCTAGAAACATGGGTGTTAGAATAGGAGACCCGGTTGTACCCTGCTCGAGCTTCACCATTATGAAGAATGGCGAGGTTGCGATGGGCAAGGCTTTCGACGACAGGGTTGGAGCAGCGATAGCCATGGAGGTTGTGAGAAGGCTTAGAACCGAGGGGATTCAACACCCGAACACCGTATTCGGTGCAGCCACAGTGATGGAGGAGGTTGGCCTGAGAGGGGCGACGACGATCGCAAGCCTAGTGGATCCAGACGTGGCAATCGTGCTCGAAGTAGATATTGCCGGCGATGTCCCAGGGATACCTGCTGGACAGGCCCAGACGAAAATCGGGAAGGGGCCGTCTATAGTAGCGATGGATGCATCCATGATTCCAAATCAACCGTTGAAAAACCTGGCGATAAGGGTTGCCGAGGAAAACAATATTCCGTATCAGCTCTCGCTGGTGGCTAGAGGCGGTACGGATGCTGGGAGGATTCACATTCATAAAGTCGGCTGCCCCAGCCTAGTTATAGGTGTTCCGACGAGACACATTCATTCGGCAGCATCAATAATGAGTCTCAGTGACGTGAGGAATGCTGTCAGGCTTGTCTTGGAGATGGTTAAGAGGCTCGATGCGGAAACGGTAAGGAAACTTACAGAATGGTGACGCAACAACCTGTTCAAATGATTTGACATCCCTTCTGGCCTCCAATTCGCCGTCTCATCATATTTAGTTTCTAGGTTTTGCCAAATAAAGATAATGAACATTTTGAGCACTCCGAATAAAAGTCCGAAGGGCGGCTACACAAAAAATTCAGCTCGAGCGTGCACTATGGGTCATTAGAAAGTTTAGGATTGCTTATAATGCTGCTCTGATGATTAAAGCAATCTGGCTACTAACGGTTATAACGGATTTTTAGACTCTTACAAGGTCTATTTTCATTTTTGAAGAATAACATAAAATCGCTCTCTGAAGAAACCTGGAGATTGGAAGTCAGTGGCAAAG
This sequence comes from Candidatus Brockarchaeota archaeon, assembly GCA_017601395.1. GTDB lineage: Archaea > Thermoproteota > EX4484-205 > EX4484-205 > JAAOZP01 > JAAOZP01. The sequence continues at coordinate 6,795 of JAFNIQ010000027.1, read as the reverse complement.
AGCGATGCCGTAGGATTATGGGAGGACTCGGCCTTCCTTTGCATAAACATGAAGATGAAAAAGTTTTTAAATGGTTTTTTACAAAATCTTTAGGGCTTGACGATTAAAGCAGTAATACTAGATCTGGATGGAACGCTTGCTGACACCGTGGGTCTTCTCTCTGAAGCATGGTCTAAGGCTGCGAGCCTTATGAAGATAAGGATAGACCCTAAGGATGTTGAGAAGTATATTGGGCTCGCTGGGCCGGAGATCTCCCTTAAAATAACTGGGGGAGACGAAGCTAAGGCTGCGGAGCTGAGGATGCTTAAAGACGAGATATACGACTCTGAATACATGGGGAGGATAAGGCTTTTCGAAGACGTTAAGCCTTCTTTAAGTATGCTTAGGGATAAGGGGCTTAAGATAGCGGTTGCAAGCTCCCAGACGACGAGGAGGCTTAAGGAATACCTCTCCCTTCTGAGCATTCTGAAAATGGTGGACGCGCTCGTCGGCTCAGACACCGTAGCGAGAAGAAAGCCGGCGCCAGACGTTTTCCTAAAGGCAGCTGAGCTTCTGGGAGTTAAGCCTGATGAATGTTTCGCGGTTGGAGACACTTGTTTCGACTATGAATCTGCTAAAAACGCCGGGATGAGGTTCATACTCGTTTCGAGGAGGGGCACCTACTGTAAGAACGCAGAGTTTACTGTGAAAAGCCTGAATGAAGCAGCTTCGATAATATTGAGCATCATGTGACTCTCTCACGGGTTCACCAAGGTTCAACTATAAGGCCTGAAACCCTTTCAAAGTGTTCCTTATCAGCAGTCACTACGGGTTCATTATGAGTTAAGGCTAGGCTCGCTATAATGGCATCAAGGTCGCCAATTGGCGTTCCTGCGCGTTCAAGATCGTTTACGAGCTTACCATATTTTTCACAGGAGTCTATCGAGAAATCAAACATTTCTAGTAGCGTGAGTATTTCCCTGACTTTCCTAACCTCTACGTCTCTCCTCTTAGACCTGTAAGCCCCTTTAAACAGTTCACACGCTGTTATGGGGGTTGTGGACAATCTCGTCCCACTGCTTACATACTCCTCAAGCTTCCTCTCCGCTCTCGGATTACGTCTTATAAGGGCGATTATAAAACTCGTGTCTAAGCAACATTGGGTACACCTGTAATCTAGGTGTTCTTATTCTGACTCTCCTTCTCTCCTTGAGCACGTCCTCCATTATCTCTGCGAACTCTTCATCTGGCTCAAGCGACCTAACGTAGTCTAGGAGGGTGCTCTTCGTCCTCCTCTTAGCCAGCCTTAGTATCGCTTCAGTGAACGATTCCTTGCCACGTTTAAGATGGGCCAATGCTCTGTATGCCTCGTCTGAGATCGTGATAGTCTTATGTCCCATAAAAATGCATGCACATACGTGCACTTAAATTTTTTAAATTTTTACCCCTGAAGATACCGTAAATTCTGCACGATTTGAAAAGGTTAATCCTTATTACAGAAAATCTTAGTTGTCTTACAATTCTTTCGCTAGAGTAAAACATGTCTTAATGCTTTTCCTCCTCGTTGCCACTTTTAATATAAGTTTTTTAAACGGTTTATGTTAACCTCTACGGATGCTTCCTTCAAACGTTAAGAGCCTGCTGGAGAAACAGCAGTACAGGATAGTTGGCGGACACTCCGCTGTTAAAGTATGCTATTGGACTAGGCAGAGGCTAACGCGGGGGAGAGCCTGTTACAAGGAGCTCTGGTACGGTAATGTTCAGAGCCACAGGTGTATGCAGATGACCCCCTTCATGGGCTGTAACTACAGATGTACTTACTGTTGGAGGATCCATTCCGGGGACAGACCTGGATATGTTTGGCAAGAGTATCCCGCTAGTGTCTCTGAGCTGGATGAGCCGGCTTATATAGTTGAGGAAGCCGTCAGGATGAGGAGGCTCCTGCTCATAGGTTATAAGGCGAACCCAATGGTTGACCCCAAGCTCTTCGAGGAAGCCCTTAAACCATCCATGGTGACCTTCAGCCTGACGGGTGAGCCGACACTATACCCTAGGCTGGGCGAGCTGATAGGCGAGGCCCGCAAAAGGGGCATGGTGACCTATCTTGTGACTAACGGCAGCATGCCGGAGGTCTTGGAAAGCTTAAACCCGCTTCCGGACCAGCTTTACGTCAGCATCCAGGCTTCTAACGAGGAAGTTTTCAAAAGGGTTGCGAGACCATTGGTTAAAGATGCTTGGCGAAGGTTGTTAAGGTCGTTAGAGTTGCTACCCGGCTTTAAGGGTGTTAAACGCTTGCTTCGGATAACAATGGTTAAGGGTGTTAACGATAGTGATGCAGATGGTTACGCTAGGCTGATAAGCATCGCTAACCCCGATTATGTTGAAGTCAAGGCTTACGAGTGGGTTGGGGAAAGCCAGTCGAGGCTTCCTAAGGATGCGATGCCATGGATGAGCGACGTGGCTTCTTTTTCCGAGAAAATAGCCAAGTTGTCAGGATACTTGAAAAGGGGGGAGTTCGAGCCGAGTGGAGTAGTGCTGCTCTCCAAAAAGTGATTTATCACTCTCCGCGACTGAAATCGGAGGCTTCCGGTTCGTCGCCCCTGGGTTTACATGAGGCTATGTTTAGCGGCTGCATTCCCAGCAGAACTCTCTGTCCTCATTGGTCCAGAAACTCTTGCCGCATTTCTTACATACGACCTTCCTCAAACCTTTTGACCAAGACCTCTCAGTTTTTCTGAAACCCTGGTGTCGCGGGAACTCTATTGCCTTCTTAGGGCAAAGCAGCATGCATGCTACACAGCCCTCGACACAGTTCTGCGGGTTTGCCACCATCGCCTTATTGTCTACTAGTGTGAAAACATTGTGAGGGCAGAACTCTATGCATTTCGGCCTATCTAGCTCTCGACAACCGTCGCAACGATCTGGGTAAACAGTGGGGTACCAGGTTATGGTCATCGGTAATTGGTCGATGCTTTCGCTTAAAAATTTTATACCTGTTTCTCCTTCCTGCTGGACGTCCACCGCTCTGAAACAGTGATCTTCAAAAGTTCGTCACGCAGCTCGTAAAGCATCGACTTCATCAACGCTTTATGCTCCACATAGGCATACGAGCTCCTCTCAATATTCTTAACAATCAACTCGACATTGTAGAAATCTCTGTCAGGAACATATTTAATCTCTACATCGTAATCCGCTATCCTTTCAGAAAGGCCAGAAACCGCCTTATAGCTTAAGTTCAATTTCACACCATCCTCCCCTTTTCCATACGAGTGTACGATAATACCGTACAGAGAGTAGGAACGGGATCGCGCGATATCTGTGATTAGCGAGGAGAATTGCTCCAATTGCTCCTTCTTTAGTCGAATAGGTGTCGATGCTCTTTTAGAACCGTCCTTCTCTGTTTTAATGTCAATTCCTCCCCTGACCAGCATTATTTTGCTCGGGACTATTTTAAGAATGGCTTCTTTCGCGGGGAATGCTGAGCCGATGCCCGTAACCAGAATGGCGATTATGAAAACCAGGAGCAGTGGTGTTAGGCTGTAGAGCTCCGTAAATATTTCCGGGCTGCTAGCGCCTATCGAATACGCCCAAGCATAGCCTAGAACATACCCTAAGCAGCCTCCCATCACCCCTATTATCAAGCCCTCTGTCAAAAACAAGTAGGTTATGAAGCTCGGGGATGCTCCCAAGCTGGACATTATTACCGACTCCTTCCTCCGCTCATATATCGAGTTTAACATCGCGTTTAGAATTATTAGAGAGCCTATCAGAATCATCATGAGAACGGACTCCCAGCTACCCAAAGCCATTAAGAGTGGTGCTCCAAGCTGAATGGTTTCAAGCTGCGAGCCCTTATTTACGGTTGCCGCATAAGAGGTGACTACGTCGATAGAGATTCCTCCTCCCCCAGTAGTTATGGCGCGGCTGATCCAAATCTTATGAGATGAGATCAAGGTCTTCAAGTAGTTCTCTATTTCAACCAGCTTAGCATCAGGATATGTTCCGATCAAGGCTACGACTCGTTTAAAAATGGGAAGGTTTCTCGCAGCCTCAATATCCATCAGTCCAATCACCGGGCTTGATATAATAAGCATCCTATTGCCCTCCGTCAAAAGATTATCGCTTGTCAATGTAAATGGGATTTGTAAAGCGTCCCAGTTTATGGTTCCTATGAAGAGCGGTCTGCTTCTAAGATAACTCTCTAATCCTTCTCCGCTTGGCATTTGTAGAGTAGATTTGTCGAACACTCCTGTGACATTCAAGTTTAAACCCATAACGCTTAACTGGCTTGGGAAAAACTGTTTCCGTGAAAACTCCTTGTCAATCAGAATACCGTTTTTAAAATCTCCTGAAAAATTCAATCCCAAATGATTCTTCATGAAGGTGAGGTTTGCAAATATTATTAGGCCTCCTAGCTCTTGACTGTCAGACTCCACCGGGATGGTGATATTCATCCCCCCCGACACCGTGAGGTTTAACTGGCTAGGCGGCGATTCTTTTTGCAAAAACTCTAATTCATGGAACGCTATGCAAATCGGCGTGTATTCCGTCATCCCAAGCTTCCCTGCGTAGAAAGCAGCCTCTTCAAAGCTCATTAAAAACAGCCCGTTGTACTTTTCTTCAAAGGTGCCTGCAGCGCTTGATACTACTACTCTTGCCAGCCAAGATTTTGAGAAAAGAATTGTCCCCTCCCCATCCGGGGGTTCTTGAAGCGATATGACGAGCGGCACGGCTGTTTTCAGAGTTATGGCTGGGACCGTTGCCATAGCTATTGTAGTAACAGTAAGTATTACTAGGGTGCCTCTAAGCCTTCTGCTTTTAAGCATTCTAACCGCGGTTGATGCGGCTAGGCTGTAGATCGTGGCTGTTCCAGAGTACTTGAACATTAGTCGCGCCGTCAGGAGTAAAACGATAATGCTTATGATGGCTGAAGCAAGTGGGAGCAGTAGGAATGGTATTCCGTAGGTAACATTTGAGACGGACCAGAGGTTAATCAAAGCTTTCTGCTTTGTTGAGAAGAGTATTAGCCTTAAACCTGGGTGGAGTTCGAAAGCCAATAGCGAGAAGAGCGTGAAGAGAATGATCGTCAGTTTCCTGCTTCCGTTGAATATTAGATGTGAGACAACTGCTCCTGCTATCAGGATAATTGTCAGCACGATTGGAACAATAAGCATTCCTGATGATAGGACTAACATGCCGATGCTGCTGCTGGCTTCGCATACCAGATTAATAGCTGCTTCCAGTGGGAAGATATTCGTGTCTCCCAGCATTTCGAAACTAATTAGTTGAATGTCACTCAGATATGATCTTGCCTGTTGAAGCTTTGCAGATATGTCTGGGGCATAAATCCTTGTTTCGCTCAGAAACTCTCTGGCAGCTTTAATCAGGCTGTCGGTCGAGTTGAGAAGTGCTATGTAGATTTCTGGGCCGATTCTAAGGTTTTCCCCGCCTAAGTTCAGATTCATTTCAAACGGGAAGGTTAGCCGTGTCGGGATAGCTTCAAGCGTATGGATCTCAACCAAGTATCTGCCTGAAAGCTTTAAGCTATCCATGTTACTACGTGCTATTAGAAAGAGGCTTCCATTCTCAGAATAATCTGAGAAGCTTTTCTCAGAATAATCTATGTTAGTCCCAAGAATATGCATTCCCCTGTAAACAGTCTGAATCCCACTTCTCCCCCCAAAATAACCTATGTGAGTACCCGCGGGCTCGTCGAATACGATTCTAGCGTTAAGCCTTTGAAAAGGAGACTCATCAATAATATAAAGGTTCGCTAAGCTGGCCCTCAAAACTAGGTTGATGCTGATTATCCTACCCGTATTATTCACCCTGTACCATAATGTGGAATCGACGTCGGGTTCAACTCTATACGTGCTACTCAAGCCGAGCTGATCGATATAATAAATGTAGTTCTTGCCGTCAAACCTTACGTTCCAATTCCGAACCGTCCCATAGTAATCCGTCAAAACCGCTAACCTGTTTAACTGGAGACAAGAATCAGTATACAGCCGGATGGTATTAATCAGATAACGCTGATACTGCTGTATGCGTGAATCTAAACTTATTTCCTGTTGTTGAGTTACGGTGCCTGATTGGTTCGTGCTCCATGAAAAACGAAATAACCCTATCCACATTGTGAAATTAACAGGTTTTTGCGGGGCTTGGTCGAAAAACACCCCGGCGTTTAGAACAACCGTGTAATTCACGTAGCTTACTTGGGCTGAAAGAGGTCTTCCAGAAATAAACATAATGGCAACGAGTAAGAGACTGAGAAGAGTTGTTAGCAGTTGCCGTTTAACCATCTGGAAATTGCTATTAACGCGCGCCTCTTATAAGTTTTAAGAAGTCTTTGAAAATAGACCCGGCTTCAAAGCGTGCATCACAAGCATCCTTGGCCTCAATAAGATTTTAAAAAACTGGAAACTGTTTAAAAACAATAAGTTTTGAGGGAACAGGTCTACTTGAAGCAGAGCCTTATGTGACGGTACTCCCTAGCGGGAAGGTCTGCGCGAAGATCCTTCGCAACCTCCTCCCAGTCAATCTTCTTCTCAACGTTCCTTTTCCTCCAAGCCATCTTTCTTTCACCTCCAATTATGCCAAGGGAGGGTGAATATTCGATACGGTTGGCGAGCAAGAGGGCATGATGGAAAGGCTCCTCTCGGACATAGTGATCTTCGACTTGAGCGATATGGATACGGATAGGGATGCAAACATATTCACATGGCTGATGCTAAAGCAGGTTTATGACTGTAGGAGAAAGAAAGCCAACAGAGGTCTGCCGCACGTCGTAGTCTGCGAAGAAGCCCATAACATCGC
>JAFNIQ010000103.1:5365-5597 GCA_017601395.1 Candidatus Brockarchaeota archaeon | reverse complement strand
GCATAAGTCTTACGCTTAGCCTCAGTGGTAACGTTAGCAATCTTGTAGAGGATTATCGGAGCAACTAATCTTTCTACTTTTCTTGGAAAGACAGGTAACAGCGCAGGCGGTAGCCAGACTTTGAATAGAAACGCTGCTAAAGTAATTTCAAGAATGATGCTAGAATTAATGAAAGGCATTTCTTAATTGCCACCACATAACTTTTAAGTACTGCTCAAGAAAACAGAAAATT
>JAFNIQ010000103.1:0-5342 GCA_017601395.1 Candidatus Brockarchaeota archaeon | reverse complement strand
ATAGATTTCTCTCAACTCCCTCTTAGCGCACTATTAAAACCATTTACGCAAGTCTTATATATCACGCTTCATAAGAAACTCGGTTATGTTTCAGACAATTCATAAGGTGTTTCTGAGCGATTCTAGAAGCATGGATGATATAGATGAGGATGTGCACCTCATCCTAACTTCTCCTCCCTATTGGAATATTAAAAAGTATCCAAGGAATCCGTGTCAGCTTGGAAACATTTCCGATTACCATCAGTTTTTAGCAGAGCTTAAGAAAGTTATCAGTGAATGTTTTAGGGTTCTTGTCGAGGGTGGGAGGCTCTGCATGGTTGTTGGCGACATCTGCTTAGCCAGGAGACAGGGCCGTCACCGCGTCATTCCTTTTCATTCCCACGTGATTCAACTCTGCCTGGACGCTGGCTTCGATTATCTTGCTCCGATAATCCTCTACAAGATTGCTAACGTTACCACTGAGGCTAAGCGTAAGACTTATGCTCTAGGGAGGTATTTAGGGCCAAACTCGATAATAAAGAACGACATAGAGTATGTGCTCATCTTCAGGAAGCCCGGGGGATATAGGAGCGTTGACAAGCATACTGCTGTTTTAAGCAGGCTGGAGAAACATGAGTTTACAGAGTATTTCCGTCAAGTCTGGTGGGTGAACAGTTGCCGCGTTAACCATCACCCAGCCCCGTTTTCACTCGAGCTGGCTAAAAGGCTGGTCAAAATGTTCTCCTATGTTGGAGACACTGTTCTAGATCCTTTCCTCGGGTCTGGGACAACGACTTTGGCAGCTATCTACACGTCTAGGAATTCAGTCGGGTACGAGGTTGAACGCTCCTACGTCAGATTAGCTAAGAACAGGATTAGGAAGGCTTTGGTGAAAGATAAGGTGCCCTACAGGCTTATCGATATGAAACAATCTGCGGAGGGAATAGTCATTCAGGTTAATGGCGCTCCCCTTCGAAGGCTTTGATTATTTAAAGCGCTTCAAACTAATATTTTTAAGCGCAAAAACATAGGGATTATGCGGATGGGGGAGGAAGATAGAGTCGAGCTATTGAAAAGCAGGCTGGGGGAGCTGGAGCTTATTGGCCTGACTGGAAGCACAACCAAGGTTACTGAGGCTCCGCTTATTCTTCTCGAAGGAATGGAGACTAAGGTTAGGGAGGAGGATATAGTGCTAATAGTGAATCGTAGCTCCTCTGATTATATTCTGGCTGTTTGCAGAAGCGGCATGGGCGTTAACGAGAATCTGAGGGTTGGAGGATACAGTCCAGGCATAGCCTACGTGCGTTCAAAGGGCCAGGCCCCGTCGACAGCCAAAGAATCTTACCACTTCACACTTTCCTTCATAGGGTTGCTTACAGGTCAGGGTGTGAAAACTAATAACATCATAGTTGCTCCAGGTTCACAAGTATACCTCTTTAAAAGAGAAAGGATGGAGCTGAATCCACTTATGTTTCTAAGACCTCGAGAATGCGTAAGCGGTGGTTACTTAGCAAATTCCGAGGGTAACTGGCCTATCCCGTTTGACTTGAATTTTATACCTTACCATATTGGTGTTTTCGGGGCTACTGGTTCAGGGAAATCCAGGTTGGCAAGACATCTTCTAATCCCCGTGCTTAAGGAGGCGGGTTATGGGGTGTTAGTTTTCGATTGGGAGGGTGTGGATTATTCTCCGTTTTTCGAGAAAGAAGTTATTTCAATTTGCAATTTTAAAATGGATGCTCCTACAGCCGTAGAGTTTATCCTCAGAAATGCCGACAATTTTGGTTATAAAGAGGAGAAAAATCCTATTTCTGAGGCAATCATAGGATTAGTGTCAAAAAGAGAAGAGGATGGAACATGGTGGGACACGGTTTCGAAACATGTAAAGGATGGCAAAGAGCTACGTGAAAAGCTGAGAGAGGAGGCATTAAATGTTTTAAGAGAAAGAAAAGGTTGGGAAGAATACGGTAATTTCTGGGAGCTTAAATTTGACTCTGGTCTTAATAAAATTTCTGGAGAGAATTGGGAGCTGTTGTACAGGTCGAGTAAGGGAATCCGTGTTGAAGAATTCAAGTTTCCGGAATCCGGCCAACTGATCGTTATAGACATGAGCGAGGTGAGTAGCGAGTTAAAGCTATCGTTTTTCTCAGAGCTTTGTGGCAGACTCATATCTGTAATGCGGGAACGCGGGGTGAAGCTTAACCTAGCATTGATAATCGACGAGGCTCCTCAGTATTGTCCATCAGAGCCCAGGGGGCTGCAGAATAAGACAACAGAGCAGTTGAAGGACCTCTGTGCCTTAGGCAGGAAGCGCAACCTCTGCGTCGTACTCTTGTCGCAAGGCATGGCTGGTGAAATAGGTATAAACGCTGCTGTGAGGAGAAACTTGAACACGCTTTTCATAGGGCAGATCCATCCTCTGGATATTGAGGAGGCCGGTAAAAGGCTGATGCCTTACGGCGTAAGAGCGGAGGAGCTTCTATTCCTGGAGCCCGGTAAATTCTATCTTACAGGTAAAATGAACCCGTCGCCCACACCCCTATTGATATCTTTCAAAATCGATTAGGAGGCTTAAACATGTCTTCTGAAGAGAATCCGCTGCTAACTCTTCCCAGGCCTATTGTTGACGCGCTGTTTGCAAGTGCTGAAAAAGAAGCTAGAAACGTGAAGGAGAGGATCCTAATCCTCAAAGAGAAAGCGAGAAGAGTATCGGCAAATTTCTTATTTAACAGGATAGCTGGGAGTAGGAGGGGATGTGTTGCTGTTGCCGATGGCTCAATGTCTGTTGCACCAAGCAACCGCATAGGCTCGCTTTTCGCAATATATTCAGCAGGCTACATGGTTTTCGACGGAGACAAGTTGATCGACGAGAACTACTACGCTGGGTCCCTTAGCTGGCCTTACGGCGGCGCTAGGGATTTCAAAACTCTTCTAAAGCTGCTTATGGCTTATGCTGAAAGGAAAGCTGCCCTCGAAGCGTATTGGAAGCATAATCCTGATATTATTCTGCTTGACGGGCCGTTCTTCTTCTTCAGGGGATACTGCCGTTACATTCATGCTGTCCAGCTTGAAACCCCTGAGCTTAAAACTGGGTTGGACCTAGTGAAAGAAGTTAGGGATAAGACCCTGACCCTTATGGGAACCGGCAGGGCTATATGCGTTATTAGGCGTAGCGGGATTAGGGCTATAGATGGCTGGATAATCTATAATCAGGGTGAGGACGCTTGCTTACGAATTAACGATAAGCACCTGCTTACCATGGTGATGCCACCAATGAGCACATGGTCCTACAGGGATCTGTGCGAGGATCCGCTTCTCTACGCTACTTTCTACCGTTTCTACAGGCGTTGGAGGCAAGCTGGGAAAACGCCAATGGAGCTAGATAGGATTAAGGAGCAGATTCTTTCACAATGCCTAGAAGACTGGAAAAGGAAATTCGTGATGGATCTGAACATAGAGATGGAGCAAGTTCCGAAGTTGGAAAGGCATTACGTCAGGTACACGAGCGCGGCGCCTCCCTTCGAAATAGAAACCTTAGCTGATGTGGATGCAGGAGGATTCGCTGAATACTTTGTGGACTTCCATAACCCGGCGACAGGTCTCCCCCATCCGACAGACCTTATCGACGAGGCGGTAACGCTTCCAAGGGGCTCTACAACCGCTTTTACCGAAGAGGTTGAGGCTAGGCTCATAAGGGATCGGGAAATAGAGGATAAGACAGCCATCTCAGACTATTTCACCGTCCTCAATCCGCAGAAAAAAGAGTATGTTTGAGCTAAGCCTCGTTGAAGCGCGCACCATGATAACTTATATCTAATTAAAAACCTCTGAATCTGTTCCGCCATAAGTTTCTGAACCACGTCACAAACCATCTCCCCATGCTTATTTAAAAACTTAAGATATTAGGTTTAAGATTTTATACGACTCTTTTAGATGAGAAATAGTATGGGAGATGAGGTGAATATTGGGCCCTATACTAATTTTGAGGAAATATTCACCTATCTGAGGTGTCCAGCCAAATTATATCTACAGCTCGCAGGTTATAAAAGCGAGGTCGAAAGAAGGTATAGTCCTCCCAGTATTTCTCCGGCAGTATTGGGTAGAGAGGGGGAAAGGCGGATTGAACAAGCATTTAAAAGGCAGTTAATTGTTAATGTTCCCGGCTTATCTATTGAACGGATTAGTCTTCCAAAGGGTAAACTGGAGAAGGCTTTAACGAGAATAAGGAAGATTATTGCTAGCAATATTAGGATTCGACTGTTGCAAGTACGACGTGTCGAGGCAAAATATAGCCCCATAATTTTGAGCGAGGAGGCTAAGAAGCTTAAGAAAGATTTTAAGGTGAGCGCTATTATTAGTAAAGTTGATTTTACAACTATACCGCACCACCGGATTGGAGAAATAGACTTTATAGGGTTAAAGGAAGACAGAGAGGCTATAATCATAGAGGTGAAGAACAAACAGGCAAAAATAAACGAGAAAGATAGGCTTCAGTTAGAATATTATATCGATGGGCTTCCCAAGCAATACCAGTACACAAAATTCTATCCACATTTATACGAAATAGTGAGTCAGCTTTACCCGGAAAAGTATCGCGAACACGTAAAGATAGCTAGGAGCATTGACTTACTAAGAGAAGAGATGGGCAATTCATACGGTATCGTGGTTGATACTATCATGGGATTAAATGATGCGGAAAGAAAGAAGTTCATATCGATGTACCCTAAATCTGAAGAGGACGTAGCCAAATATGAGAATATGGTGCCTTCATTAGCTCCTGAAGAAGCTGGTCTATATTATCAAGTACTTGGATCAAGTAAAAAATTCTTAACCACTATTCCTGAATACGTTAAACTAGAGGAAACCTTCAATACCTATAGCAAGAAAATATCGTCTTCAACCGAGGAATTCAAGTCAGCAGCGGATCTAATAGTTGAGTTGATGGAGAGAGGTGTGAAAAACGGTTTGCTCGTAGACATCAGAAGAAGTGAGGTAACCGAAGTAAATAAAACAACCAACTTCGACAAAGTGGTTAAAGGAGTATGGCAGGTAAAGAAAAGTGTGTTTGATGGTAAGAAAATAGCACCAAAAAGAACTGAAGCATGCAGCCGATGCAATTTCAGAAATACATGTAAAAAAGTTTTGAAAGACGAGGAACCGGAAGAATGCAAATCAATCACATCAATAGTCCACAAAGGATTCAACAATCTTAACTTAGAGGTAAGTAGACCAGGTTTCGGAACACCTTCCTTCGATGAGAATGGGATACTAAGGGTAAACTATGTGGTACCAAGGGTAAAAACAGAGTTATCTAATGAAGAACTTTTAAAACGGGCTCTTAGTGGACTATTGATGTGATTGAT
>JAFNIQ010000099.1 GCA_017601395.1 Candidatus Brockarchaeota archaeon | reverse complement strand
GCGACGACAGCTTAATAAGCCTAACTGGGGAAATAGCGGGACCAGTTAGAGATACGCAACGTTTTTATATTTAACGTAGAGTTAGCCTAGTGAAAAGAATGTCAAAGAAGGATCATGAAAAACAGGGTGTTGAAGCATCTGCATACGATGTTATTTTAGGGAAGGTTGAAAACCTGGAAAGAGAAGTCGACAAGCTGAAGTATTTAATCCTGTTCAAGTCAGAATCTTTGATTAAAAGCAGAAGGATTTCTTTAAGAGGAGTAGCTAAACCGCTTGTTCCCCTAGACGAGCTTGAAAAAAGCATTGAGGAGGCTAAATCCTTCACATTTAGGTATGAACTTAAGTGATTTACGTAGCTGACACGCATACTTGGTTTTCTATCTTCTAGATAAACTTCCAAATAAGGTGAACGGGAATATTTTCTGAGGCGGAGCTTGGAAGGACGACCATATTTATCCCGACGATTGTACTGGCGGAATGTATATGTTTGGTTGAAAGGAGAAAAATCGATTTGGATTTGAATGAACTTTTCTCTAAATTGAAGGTTGGAGAAAACTTTGTCCCCGCATCCTTAACCATCAATATTGTCGAAAAGCTCCCTAAGATTCCACTGCCAGAAATCCACGACAGGATTATCGTAGCCACTGCTCAGGTTCTTGAGGCGAAATTACTAACGAGAGACGAACACATAGTAAAATCTGGCATCGTAGAAACCATTTGGGATTGAAAAAGCCATCTATAGATTCGAATAAGCCTTACGTAGTTGCCTGTATACCTGCTTACAACGAGGAGAGGACGATAGCGAGCGTAGTAGTCAAGGCTATGAGGCATGTGGACAAGGTTATCGTGTGCGACGACGGCTCGACAGACCTAACCGGGGAGATAGCTGGGAAACTCGGGGCTGAAGTGGTTAGGCATGAGAGGAACATGGGTTACGGCTCAGCATTACACAGTCTTTTCGAGGAGGCTGAAGAGGATGGGGCGGACATAATGGTCACCCTTGACGCAGACGGCCAGCATAATCCCGACGATATTCCCAGAGTGATTGAGCCGATTCTAAGGGGGGAGGCTGACATAGTTATAGGCTCAAGGTTCCTAGGTGAGAGCGGAGAACAGATACCTAGGTACAGGGAGGTCGGGGTGAAAGCCATAACTAAGCTGACGGGTAAAGCCTCCTACAGCGGGCTTACCGACGCGCAGTCAGGCTTCAGAGCATACAGCAGGAAAGCCTTTGAGAAGCTTAAGCCAAGCGAAATGGGTATGGGGGCGAGCACGGAGATACTTGTCAAAGCCCATGAGAACGGGTTCAGGGTTGAAGAGGTGCCGATTAAAATCAAGTATGAGGGTGAAACCTCGACTCAGAACCCTGTTTCCCACGGGCTGGAGGTAGTGATGTCAACTGTGAAATACCTCTCCATGAGGCGGCCGATGGTTTTCTACGGGCTGCCCGGGGTAGCGTCCATGCTTGTAGCATTATTCTTCTGGCTGTGGAGCCTCCAAATATTCGCCGCGACAAGACAGCTTTCCACGAACATCGTGCTGATAGCGATAGTTGCGACGATGGTTGGGTTAATGCTGCTCACGACAGCAGTACTGCTCTGGGTACTAATAGCAGTAATCAGGGAGAAAAAATAGGGCTAAATGAAGGCTGCGATAATCCTGGGGACTAGGCCGGAGATAATAAAGATGTCTCCGCTAATCAGGGAGCTTGAGAAGAGAAGCATGGACTTCTTCATTCTTCACACTGGGCAGCACTACTCCTACAACATGGACAGGGTTTTCTTCGAGCAGCTGGGACTTCCCGAGCCTAAGCATAACCTTGAAGCGGGCTCTGGGACGCATGGGGAGCAGACGGGCAGAATGCTGATCGGAATAGAGAAAGTGTTGATGAAGGAGAAGCCAGACATAGTCTTGGTCTGTGGAGACACCAACACTGTACTGGCCGGGGCCCTCGCAGCATCGAAGCAAGCATGGACGCTACCCCGGGCAGCACTACTCCTACAACATGGACAGGGTTTTCTTCGAGCAGCTGGGACTTCCCGAGCCTAAGCATAACCTTGAAGCGGGCTCTGGGACGCATGGGGAGCAGACGGGCAGAATGCTGATCGGAATAGAGAAAGTGTTGATGAAGGAGAAGCCAGACATAGTCTTGGTCTGTGGAGACACCAACACTGTACTGGCCGGGGCCCTCGCAGCATCGAAGCTCCTTGTTAGAATCGGCCATGTTGAAGCTGGTTTGAGAAGTTTCGACAGAAGCATGCCTGAGGAGGTTAACAGGGTCTTGACGGACCATGTTTCAGACTACCTGTTCGCACCAACGGAGAAAGCCAAGGGCAACCTTCTTAAGGAGGGCGTTTCGGAGGAGAAGATTTTCGTCACGGGTAACACGATCGTCGATGCGGTATACCAGAACATCAGGCTGGCTGAGAAGAATGCTAATGCTCTTGAAAAAATAGGGGTTAACGGCGGGGAGTATTTCCTGACGACCGTCCACAGGCAGGAGAACGTTGACAACAAGCAGAGGTTTAGAAACATACTTGAAGGATTAGAACTCCTTCAAAGGGATTTCAGCCTGCCGGTGGTCTACCCGATCCACCCGAGGGCAAGGAGAAGAATGCAGGAGTACGGGTTGGACGGTGGCTCGCTGACTATGGTTGAGCCCCTCGACTACCTTAGCTTCCTTCAACTTGAGAGTAAAGCCAGACTAATACTCACGGACTCAGGCGGGGTGCAGGAGGAGGCATGCATCCTCAGAGTCCCATGCGTCACCCTCAGGTACAATACTGAGAGGCCTGAAACCCTGGATGTTGGGGCAAACGTTATCGCTGGAACAGAGCCGGGGAGCATTCTCGAGAAGACGATGCTCATGATGGGGAGGAGCAGGGAGTGGGAGAACCCTTTCGGCGACGGCAGGGCTGCGGAGAGAATAATAAGCGTTATTAGGGGCCTCTTTGAAAAATAGAGGAGTATCATTGACAGCGTTAAGCAACGAGTCGATTGAAGCCCGTATCAGGGAGATCAACGACGCCCTAGGGCTTCTGAAAAGCATTTTGGCTAAACGGTTTGAAGATTTGACGCTTTACGAGAAGCTTTCAGCAAGATACCTGGTTATTCAACTGGTTGAGGCTTCAGCAAGCATATGCGTACGCATACTCTTAAGCGTCTACGGCGAGACTTCCGAAGGTTTTCCACATTGCTTCACAAGGCTCGGGTCTAAGGGGGTCTTGCCGGAGGCCCTGGCCTCGAGGCTGGCTTCAGCCGCCAGGCTTAGAAACCTGCTCGTCCACAGGTACTGGGCGATCTCGGATGAGAAGGTCTACGAGAGCACGAGGGACGGCTTAAAGGATTTCGAGGAATTCATCACACACGTTAGAGCATTTCTGAAAAGGGGGAGGTAAGCATGGATAGGCCCTCTGGCGTCGCTGGGTTCAAATACTTGAAAATGAACCGGGAGGAGAAGGAGAGGCTGCTCAAGAGGCTGGGGGAGACGCTTAAAAACACTGGTGGCGTATTGTTCGCCTACGTGTATGGGGGTTTCGTTGAGAGAATGGTTTTCAGGGATGTTGATGTTGCCGTTTGGGTCGAGAACCCTCGTGAAGCCTTCAAGTATGAGGTTGATCTATCTGCGAGGCTTGAGGCAGACCTTGGGGTTCCAGTGGATATTCACGTGGTTAATGAGGCACCGTTGCCGTTGAAGCATACTGTCTTCACTGGTGGAAGGCTCCTCTTCTCCAGCGACGAGGAAACAAGGGTGAGAATCGTTGACGAAACGATTAGGCAGTACGCAGACTTACGTATTCTGCAAAGCCTAGGGTGAGCGGCATGGCTAGGATACTGGTCACGGGAGGGCTGGGCTTCATAGGCTCCAACCTCGTGGGGGAGCTGAGGGCTAGGGGGCATGATGTTTGGCTGTGCGACCTTAGGCATTCCGAGGACCCGAAGTCAGTAAGGTGCGACGTAAGCGTCTTCAGACAGGTTGAAAGGCTTTTCGAATCCCAGGGCTTCGAGTATGTTTACCATGCTGCCGCGGAATACGGAAGGTGGAACGGTGAGGACTATTACGAGAACCTCTGGATGACTAACGCTGTCGGGACTAAGAACATCATAAGGATGCAGGAGAGGAAAAGGTTTCGAATGATATTCTTCGGGAGCGCTGAAGTATATGGGGATTATGATGGCGTGATGAGCGAGGACGTTATGGACAGGATACCCATAAAACAGATGAACGACTACGCGATGAGCAAGTGGGTTAACGAGATGCAGATAATGAACTCCGCAGCCATGTTTGGAACCGAGACGGTTAGGGTTAGGCTTTTCAACGTCTACGGCCCAGGGGAGCACTATACTCCCTACAGGGGATGGATACCGAGATTCATATACAAGGCTCTCCGCGACGAGCCGTATACTGTTTACCTTGGCCACAAGAGGACCCTCGAGTACGTTGAGGATATTTGCAGAACCCTGGGCAACATTGTTGACAACTTTAAGCCGGGCGAAGTGTACAACCTGGGAGGCGACGAGCAGTACGAGGTAAAATATGTTTCAGACCTTATTCTGAGACTCCTGGGCAAGGATGATTCAAAAGTGACTTACAGGGAGGCTGAGCCGTTCACAACGAGGATTAAGACGCCCGACTCCTCGAAGGCTAAGAGGGACCTGGGTTTCAAGCTAACTGTGCCAGTTGAGGAAGGAATGAGGAGAACAGTGGAATGGTTTAAACAGGTGTATCTTCGATGAGCATCCGTGAAGTCAACCTTCCAAGGGGAAGATCGTTAAGAATGCTTAACTCGGCTGAAAGAAGCCTGTCCACGCCTTCATGGCGGATCAGGCTGTCCAGCTCTATCTGAAATCGATTATACTTGAGTTGACTGGCGAGATGCCCCGTACACACGTTGTCAGACACTTGTTTAACGCTCTCAGAAGCATTTTAGACAAGCCGGATGATATTGATCAGTTTGTAGGTAAAAACAGGAGCCTATTAATAAGGCTTGAAGAAGCATATATAAACTCTAGATGCGTTTCAAGAGAGTATGAGAAGGAGGAGGCTGAGGATCTGGTGGGCTTCGCAGGAGAGGTGATAGAGTTTGTTAAATCTCTTACAGGCAAGGCTCAAGCTTAACGAACTCGCCCGGAACTAGCGTTATTGAAGAGCCTGACGAAATATATGCAGACACATTTGGTACTAAATATTTCTTGAAGAAGATCGATGAGCTTTACATTAATACAATAGTTGTTGAAGACTCTGTTAAGACAGCATATTTAATAAGCACGGAATCCTATCAAAGGTTTAGGGAAAGGAAATGGGTACAACGTCTCTCCTAGACCTAGACGTTAAACAAATACTTTCCAAAACGCAGGAGTTGACAGGTGTAAAACTGCCGATGGAAATAATCGAAATATCCATCGTCCCTGCGGAAGACATTCTGCACATAAGGTTCAAAGAACCAAAGGAGGCGGAGCTAGGAGAACCATTGCATCCGAAAATACACCTATACAGGGATAAGGACACGGAGGAAGTAACAGCGCTCGAAATAATAAATCCGGGAGAGCTTTGAACAAGAAGATTTTTCAGTACGCTAATGCTTCGGAAAGACATATAAGGGAAATCCGGCTTTGACATCGTGTTCAAGCTTGATTAGGGAGCGTCTCATCGTAGATGGTGATGTCCAGAAGGTTGGTTACAGGGATTTTGTTCAGAAGACCGCTAGAAAACTGGGCGTCAAAGGCTACGTGGAGAACCTTCCAGATGGAAGCGTACAGATCGTGTGCGAAGCGGAGGAGCCTGTTTTGAAAAACTTTGTCGAAAACATA
>JAFNIQ010000026.1 GCA_017601395.1 Candidatus Brockarchaeota archaeon | reverse complement strand
TCTTAAAAACCAGGCTTAATACTGGGCTTCAAACATGGTTGCAGCAATATGCGTGAAGCCGCCTTCGCCTTTAACAGCTTCCTAACCCGTGTAGCGGTCGGGAAGGCTAATACTCAGCGACAAGCCATATGGTTGAACCCTTGGCCGCACTTACCCTGAGCGTGCCAAGCGGGTTATCCAGGGTTCTCCAAGCGTGCTTAACCACTCTGAAAGCCTCTTCCACAAAATTCCCGTCCAAATGCTCCTTAAGGCTCACAGACTGCTGAATCCTGACGGTCAGCGTTTTCCCAGACTGGCAAGACACCCCGAGGAAAATCCTCCTCGCCCCAAGAAGATCGTAGAAAGGAGGATTCTTAACAGCCTTGTCGTCGAACACCAGCTTGTCGAACATCCTCCCATAGGTCTTGCCGTCGAAAATGTTGAAACCCGGCTCCCAGACCCAGATCTCATGCCTCCACTGCCTGCTGTAGTCTACGACTGGGAACGGGGGTGCGTGCGACATGAAGAAGCTGAAGAGAACCTTAGGCTTACCGTCAGGGCCCGTTGTGAAAGAAGGATGGCCGAAGTTGCTGTATCCGTCGTTGAAAGGCACGGGCAGGCTTGCGCTCAAACCCCTCACGTTTGGAGCAAGATAGGCTCCGCACATAGCTATTCGCGACCTCCAGTTCTGCCTGTCGGTGAAGTACTCGACTAAAACACCGAACCTGTCGTTAACCCTGAAAGCATCTATGACATCGTTGGAATCCTCCCAGTTGGAGAAAACCATTTCTTCACCGAGCTCCAAAGCGTTCAAGTCGTCAACGCGTTTAACAAGCCTCCAGAGAACCCTGTCCCCCTTAGGATAGAATATTGCTGCATCCGGGTTCTGCTCACTATAATTACCCATCAGGCTGAGGACGCCGGCTCCAGAATCCTGCATCCCGTCGAGAAGCTTTCTTGAACCAAGCTCCTTCAAACCCTTGTTGAAAAACCTGATTTGCAACGGGCCGCCTTCAGTCGTTAGAACGATGAAACCGTCCCCCCAAGGGTTGTAAATCGCGTTTACAGCGTCCCTCGTAGGCGGCGACGGCAAAATCTTCTTAATCCTACTCAACGTCATGTCTTTCTCAACCTCAGCGGAATAGACCTCTCTAGAGTTAGCGTTCCTCCAGCCGGTGAAGAAGAGAAGCCAGCCTCCAGTCTCAGGATCGTAAACCATTCTCGGAGTCCCAACTCCTCCTCCAATATCCGGAATGCTCTCCCTGTATCTTGAGGGAGTTATCAGCGGATAGACTCTTCCAGCCGTCACAACGCTTTGAGAAGCTTCCACCATATATAAAAATAGCGTGCAGAGCAATTCTAAGGTTAAAATACTGGGGGAAGAGCTCTAATACATCATGGGGCCTGGCCCGCTGGCGAGAAGGCTTGTCGACAAGATTTTCTCAGAGGAAAGGGTTGTGGCGGGACTCATGTCTGGAACAAGTGCTGACGGTGTTGACATAGTAGTCGCAAAGGTAAGAGGCTTCGGAAGAGATATTGAGCACAAGGTTCTTCACAAGGAGACGGTTCCATACCCTAGTGGGTTAAGGAGGTACATACTGGATTCTATTGAACAAGGCTCAGTCCGAGACGTATGCCTCTTGAACTATCTTGTCTCTGAAGCATTCTCATACGCGTTGAAGAACTCTTTAGAGGGCTCGAAAATCTCCCTGGACGAGGTTGACCTAATCGGGTCGCATGGCCAGACGTTGCATCATTTTCCAGAATACGCTTCCGTAGGAGGTTTCTCCAGCAGGTGTTCCCTTCAACTGGGTTCTGTCCAAGTCATAGCTGAGAGAACCGGCTTAATAACCATTGGAAACTTCAGGGTTAGGGATATTGCCGCAGGGGGGCAGGGAGCACCCATAATAGCGTACGTGGATTACTCTCTCCTCTCAGACCCCGTGAAAGGGAGGCTTGTGCAGAACATTGGAGGCATAGCCAACGTGACAGTTCTTCCCGGAAACCCTGGAATCAGCGACGTCTACGCTTTCGACACGGGTCCTGGAAACAGCCTGATAGACTTTACGGTTGAAACGCTTTACCCTGGTCTGTCCTACGACCCTGGTGGCGAGATTGCTTCCAAAGGATCCTGCGATGAAGAAGTTTTAAGAGAGCTTATGGCTCACGAGTACATCGCTAAGCCTCCTCCAAAAACCACTGGGAGAGAGGTTTTCAGCAGGTCTCTCGCGAAAAGGATTATTGAGAAGGGGCTTGGCAAAGGCTTGTCTAAGGAGGACCTGGTTGCCACCGTAACAATGTTCACCGTGAAAAGCATCGTTAAAAACTACGACCTCTTCATACTGCCGAAAACCAGGGTTGAAGAGGTTATTGTCGGAGGGGGAGGAGTTGGAAACAAGACGCTTATGAAGCATTTCGAAGAAGAGTTGAGGGAAAGAGGCTTACGAATGCTTAGACACGAGGATGTAGGGATAGACTCGAAGATTAAGGAGGCTTTGGGAATGGCCATACTGGCTCACACAACCCTGAGCGGAGTCCCAAACAACATACCTGGGGCCACTGGGGCGGAGAGAAGCGTCGTCATGGGGGAGATCGCGCTATAAGGAGGATACCAGCAGGTTGTGGAAAACAGGTCTAAACCTCATTATCCTGGTGTTCTCCCTGCTCGGGTGAACCCTGTTGCTTAAAAGGACGGCGACAACTCTCTGCTCAACATCTATGCATATCGAGGTGCCTGTGAAACCAGTGTGGCAGAAAGCCTTGCCATCCGTGAAAAGGTCTCCGAAAGCCTGTGTAACAGTCTTCCTGTAAACCTGCCAGCCAAGCCCATAGCAGTACTCATCACCTGCCCAGGGCCTAAGCATCGTCATCGCAGTAGCCTTTTTAACGAGAAGGTCGCTTTTACCCAAGTAGGATTGTAGCAGCTCGTTCCCTATTAAAGCAACCTCCCCCGACACTGAGAATAACCCTGCGTGACCCGAGAGGCCCTCTAAAGCTCTAGCATTCTCATCGTGCACAATCCCCCTCAAGGGGAGGCCGGCTGCAGGATCGATTTCCGTTGACGCGATTTCGTTTTCCGTGAAACCATGGTTTAAAGGATTGTAAACTGTTCTCCTTAAACCCAGAGGCTTCGCAACCAGTTTCTCGAAAAGACTGTCTATCTTCTCACCCGTGACATTCTCCATCAGTGCCGTAAGAACAATGTAGCCCAGGTCGCTGTAGACAACCCTTGAACCGGGAGGGCTACTGATAAAAGACCTTGCAGCCTCCTCAAAAAGCTCCCTCCTACTGTTCTTGCCAAGCTTATACAGGGGAGCCCACGCTGGGAGACCAGCGGAGTGGGAGAGCAGCATCCATATTTCAGTATTGCTCTTTAAATCGTCTTGCCCCGCGTTAGTTGTGGAGTATTCTGGAAGAACTTCTGAAACCCTCTGCTTCAAATACAGAAGACCCTCCTCCACAAGCTTAGCGACAATGATGGATGTGGCAAGGGGTTTAGTTAGGGAGGCAAGATCGTACAGCGTTTCTACAGACGTTCTCCTTCTTGAAGGAACAGTCTCAGCATAGCCGAAGGCCTCCTCGTAAACAAGCTTATCATCCTTATAAACCGTTACTGAGGCTCCTGGAAAAACATCTTTAACAGCATGGGTAAGAGTCCCCCTTAGATTGTTGAAGCTCATGAGATACTTTTAAGATTAGTCGCCACCTCCTTATATATTTGTGGTTTAAACTCTAGTGTCACACGTTTATTCTTCTAAGAAAAACAGATGCATTTTTACACTCCGCGGGAAAAGGCTCACCCGGCAAATGCATTTCTCACTGAGGATTGAAGCAAGCAACGAAATGGTTGTTTCGACGTTCTATTAGGGGAGGAGTTTTCTTGCCGATTCCTCAGCCGAGAATGGGAAATGCTTCCGGTTCAGGAATTACAATGTTCCAGTATGCCAGCTGGTGTGCCCCCATTGAAAGCGTCTAGGATTACCTGAGACAAGGGATCATGATCAATAGCTCATTAAGCTAAGGGAATTACAATAGCTAGGCAAAGTTTTTCAAGAAAAAGAACGGAGGAAGCCCTGTTCTCTCCACTAGTTGACGGTGAGCCTGCCTATGAGCCTGATGTCTCTCGAAGAGGCACCCACCCTTACTTCATACTCGCCCTTCTCAACAACCCATTCTTCACCATCATAGCTCGCGAGCGAGTTAAAGTCCAGCTCAACAGTAATATTCTCCTTCTCGCCGGGGTTTAGAAGCCTCGTCTTATGGAACTCCTTAAGCTCCTGGAAAGGCTTGTCCAGCCTGCCCCTCGGAGCCCTAATATAGATTTGAGCAGCCTCCTTCCCGGGGAGACTTCCAGTGTTCACGACTTCGAAGGAAACAACCACCTTACCGTCAAGCGTCTCAACCTTCAGACCCCTGTATTCGAAGCTCGTGTAGGATAGGCCGAAGCCGAACTCGTAGGCAGGCTCAACTCCAAAAGTGTCGTAATACCTGTATCCAACGTATATCCCCTCGTAGTACGCGACTCTCTGCGGGTTTTCTCCCGGCTCCCCTGGGAAGCTCCAGGAGGGAACGTCAGAGTAGTCCATTGGGAAGGTTGTTGGAAGCTTGCCCGAAGGGTTTCTCTCCCCGGAAACAATGTCGGCGACTATCCTTCCCGTCTCCTGACCCGCCTGCCAAGCAAGAAGGATTCCGTCCACCATGTTCCTCCAGCTGGCAACCTCTATCGGGGAGCCTATGTTCAATACGGCTACAACCTTCTTACCAAGCTGGTGAAAGGCTTTGGAAACTCTTTCCAAAAGGATTTTCTCGTCGTCGCTCAAGTAGAAGTCGCCTTTCTCAGGCCTCCTATCGTAGCCCTCACCCGAGATCCTGCTTATCACGATGATCGCGACATCGTTTCTCTCCGCAAACCTGCCTATCTCATCCTCGCTTAGAAAGTCTTGGGGAACCGGTTTAAAGACCTCTCCGAACATTGTTTTCTCAATCCTGTATTCATCCCTACTCCTGATCTCAGACAAGTATTTAGCGTGAGCCTCGGCAAGCTCCTCGTCTATTCTCAGGCGTCTCTCCCTCATCCCGTCGAGAATGGATACTACGTACCTTGGGTGCGTGTCACCGCTCCCAGTGCCGCCTTTTATAGTCTCAATCTGGCCTGTTCCGAATAGGGCGATCCTAGAATCCCTAGCCACGGGCAGGGCACCATTGTTCTTGAGAAGGACAACCCCCTCAACGCCCGCCTCATAGGCGACTCTAGCGTGAGCATCTAGATCAGGCTTATTGGAATACTTGTAGCCTTTAAAAGAGGGCGAGTTGACGAGAACCCTCAGAATGTTCTTCACGTTTCTGATAAGGATCTCCTCGTCCAGCCTTCCTTCTCTAACAGCGTTGATTATCGCCTCCACCTCATCCTTCCTTTTCGGATCAATCTGGTGCGCCTTTCCAGGCATAATCATGTCGTTGCCTGCCCTCATCATCTCCACCGGATCATCCCTTGCAAACCAGTCCGTCATCACGAAGCCTTCGAACCCCCAGTCATCCCTCAAAACATTTGTCAGAAGCCACTTGTTCTGAGCGCAGTGCTCTCCGTTCAGCTTGTTGTAAGCGCTCATAACCGTCCAAGGCTTAGACTTCCTAACAGCTATCTCAAACCCCTTAAGATATATTTCTCTAAGAGCTCTTTCAGAAACCAGTGTGTCAACCAGAAAACGGTTCGTCTCCTGATTGTTGGCGGCGAAATGCTTCAGGCAGGCACCCACGCCCTGAGACTGAACACCCTTAACGAAGGCAGCGGCCATCTCCCCGGTGAGAAGAGGGTCCTCAGAGTAGTACTCGAAGTTCCTGCCGCACAGAGGATTCCTGTGAATATTCATCGCCGGCGCGAGAAGAATATCCACCCCGTATTCCCTAACCTCCTCGCCGACACACTTGCCGACAGCCTCCAGAACCTCCCTGTTCCAGGTTGAGGCGAGCATCGTCTCAACCGGGAAAGCCGTAGCATGATACGTTTTATCGTCGTTCTCCCTCTCAGGGTTTATTCTTAACCCGGCGGGCCCGTCAGCCAGGACGGCTGAAGGTATTCCAAGCCTTTCTATGGGATTAGTCTCGCCAGCAGCACCAGGAACCCTGGGTAACGGGTTTCCAAACATGCCGGGTATTCCTACTCCTACGACGATCCTGGCTTTCTCCTCAAGAGTCATCTTAGAAACTATCTCGGCAACCTCTTTCAGCGTTACCAATCCTAATCCCCGGTAATGAATAGTTAAAGATTATTTAAGCTTTTCAATTAATACTAGATTAAGGATGGCTGCGACAAAATAGCGCGCGCCAACGAGCCGTGAAGCATGCTGTTGAAATGCGTGTCGATACTGTTTTCAAGGACGCGGAAGTTTTACAGGAAGAGGGTTTTAAAGATGATGGTGCACTGCTTGAACTTTCTTTAAACAGCATTCAAAGTGGGAAAAGCATTACGGTATTATTCTCTTCTCTCCACGATTATTTTGCATTTTGTTGCTATTGCTGCGATCACTCCTAGAGCAGCCATCCACGGAGCCAAGATGGCGCCTATCACTCCCACGGTAGCAGGAATCTCAAGCAGCGTCTCATCCTTCTCACTCTTCACAACGATTCTTGTAACATTCCCTTCGTGAATAAGGTGTTTAATCGTTTTCACAAGGTCCTCGGAAGAGACGGAGTATTCCTCTCTGGAAACCTTACCCACCAGGGAGCCGCATGCGGAGCAGAAGGCAGCGTCATCAGGCAGTTCCCTACCGCACCTCTGACAATGCTTCAAACACTCTCCACCCCCACAATATTTTAGCAGTAAGTTTTTAAACGTTTTCACCGAGCGCAGGAGTAGTCATAGCCCTACCAGTCTTAATATTTGCAACCCTAGTCCACAAGCACATTATAAAGGGATTGACTCCTGGCTACGTAGGCTGAAAACTGCAGCACCGATTTGGCTGGCACGCCGGAGACTGTAGGCTTTAAGACGCGCCTGCGACGTAAGCGAAAAGATTTATATCTCTAAAAACCTTCTTGCTCACCCTTGGCGAAATCTTCACTGGCGCCCATTGTAGTCCTATTCTTCCTGTCGCCAATCGTAGGCGAGCTTCTCTCAGGCTCCAGCCCTCCTGCACAATTCTTTCAACCCGTGGTCCTGTTCCTGTTAGCCGGGCTTTACGGGAGCGGCGCGATCTTGGCTAGAGAGGCTGTAAGAAGATGGGGCGGGGGTTGGCCTTCAGTCCTCCTGCTCGGTGCAGCATACGGCATACTGGAGGAGGAGGTGGCCGTGAAAAGCTTCTTCGACCCTAACTGGCCTGACCTAGGGGTTCTAGGGAGGTATGGAAGATGGGTTGGCGTAAACTGGGTCTGGACGGAGTGGTTAACAATCTACCACTCAATATACAGCATAACGATCCCCATACTCCTCGTCGAACTCCTTTTCCCCTCGTTCAGAAGCACTGCATACCTGGGCAGAAAGGGAGTGGCCTTCTTCCTGACGCTGATCTCCATCGTTGTGATCCTTTGCCACTTTTACCTTAACCCGTATCCCGTGACCCTGTGGCAAATGCTCGGCTGCCTCCTAGCCATGACTGTTCTCACGCTTTGCGCTAAGAGGCTCAGAGGCTTTAAGCCAGGGGGTGGCGAAAGCCGCGTGAGGAACAGGTGGCTTTGGCTGCTTGGAGCATCAGGGGGTTTCACGTATTTCTTCCTCGTCTTTGGGTTTCTACCTACGGCCGGCGTCCCAGTTCTGCTCACGATCTCCATAAGCATTGCATTAACCGGCTTCATTGCGGTAATCGTGCTCAGGCTCTCGAAGAGGGGTATGGGCGATCTGAACGCGCTTGGGCTCGCATCCGGCTTCCTAACCCTTCTGATACTCCTCGACCTCATCATGGAAGTTTCTAATCCAACCCCCGAGGACTTCAGAGGGCAGACAATAGTCGGAGTTGTCTTCACACTCTTTTTAATACTGCTCGGCCGCAGGACCAGCCGCAGGGAGGCGAGGAGGCGCCGAAACAGTCAGGCTGAGCAGTTTCCCCTGCCCAGCCTCCAAGTCTCGTGTGATCTTTGCAGAGGAAAAGTTCAGTACACACTATCCCCATTGAAGTTTACCGCCGCATAAAGCCGTGGTCTCAGACATAATCACACCATAGTTCCATCAGTATACGGTGATTGAACCAGGCGCATGCTGATCATTCTTAAACATGATCCTGTAGGCTGGCTTAAACTAAAGAGGCCTCGACACTCAGAATTTTAACTATCGTTAGCCGCTGCACGCACAGCCACCTGAAGAGCCGCCGGAATCGGAGACCAAGCGGTTCTTAACGTAAGCATCTATCCAGCAGTCTCGACACATTCTAACCACCCTTTTAAAATCCTTATGCATGGCGAAGTAAAGACTGACGCCTCCTTTTCCGCAGATCTCACACTTCAAATCATCCTGATTTTGAGCCATGCTGCCTCCCGTACCGGGCGCATGCTAATAAACCTTACTAACATCCTAAAAGTGCGCACATCTGGAATGAGGGAAAACAGTCAAACTGGAGCCTTTCAACCATCTTAAGATTAAAACTATAGTGGCTCATATAAAAACCTCTAGGCCTATGTGGGGAGAAAAAGAGACTTTGAAGCCTATCTAATCTATCTTAATCAACCTCGACGGTGTACCTGTAAGCATCCCCACACCGCCTATCCTCCCTGTAGGCTCCTAATTTCGTCAAATATAGTTCGATACTCTTGGTTTCCCTGTCCTCGAGGGGACTGAGTTCGAAAGCCGGAGTTCTTCGGATTCTGTTACGGGTCGCAGTCTTCTATCAAGGTATATGTCTCCTTTTTTCAGAAAGCCTGTTTCCACACCTACCTCCGCCATGACGAGAGGATACCTTGGGCCGTTGCCATAAGCCTCAGAACCGGTGATGTTCCCGAGCCAGTAGGCCTTGCCGTTCTTCGTACTTCTGAAGAATCGCGAAACGGATGCCGACGAGTAGAAGACTTCTTTGCCGTAGTGCCACGACACTGGCTTCGAAAAAGTCTGCCGCCATCATCTGAGAACGTGTACCACTTATGAGAAGGCGTTCCCCTCCGTATCCTTGTTTTCAATTCCTAGACATCATATTAGAGCCCCTGAACGCCGCAACTATCCTGCGACTCTTCAAGACTATTATTGTGGGTTCGCCAACTCCTCTCGACGATTTTAGATCAGAGATCACAACAGGCTTCGACGGGATAAGACTGTACTTCTCATCCACCTTATTCCAAGTACCCCTGAAAACTATGAGCCCATGCATTATCTGCGGACAGGATGGGAACACATCGTTAACTTCTACGTCCAACATCCTGCAGCATTTTTACGACGCTTGCCGCGACGGGAAACATTATGTTCCCATTCTCTAACACTTCTACATTGCATCCCGCATAGGCCTCGTTGAAATTAACATAGCCTTCACTCGCCCAATCGTCTTCGCTGAAATCCGCCCCCTCGCGGTATGACTGTTTGAGTAAACTTTTTACAGTGGCTAAACGACAGAGGCCCCCACCTTTTCAGCGCGCGGTATTACTATGGTTTCCTCGCCTTGGTTTCCCCCGGTTTCAACCGTTTTTCTCTTCGAAGCGGAAATATTGCTTCCGTGCCTAGATAGGAGTTTAAATCCTCCGAGGTAAGCAAGAGGAGTACGATGCTGGTGCTCAACACCCCGGTGATCAGATTCACTAAATGAGGCGCTGCCCTTATGGCGGCGGTTTCAGAATCAATCTTTTTAGACAAGACGTCTGAAAGAAGCGGGGTTAAACCGTAAAGGGAGAAGAATACCCCCAGGAGGGCGAACACGGTGAAAACAAGCAGGGAAACAGAGAACGTTAGCACTCCCCGCAGCCTGTAAAACATTACGATGAAAATAATGCAGAGAAGTATGAGCAGCAGGTCCTCAATCATCCACTGTTTTAAGAAATAAGCTTTCAGAACCCAGTAGACAAGCCAGGAAACCATTATAATCGCAATGAACATGACTACCCGCCGGAGCTCCTTGGGTTTCTGCTGTGACAACCCCTGTAATGGAAGGAGTGTTTAAAATAAAAAGCTTTCTTTAATTTGAAGAAAACATTCGGAAGGAGGCTTAACCTTGTTAGCATGGTCTCCACCGGTTTAGATGCATCGCGAGGAAAGAAAGTTTAATATTTAATCGAAACGCAGATTGATGCGATGAAAAAAAGAGCGCTGGAAGCTTTAAGCCTGAGGCGCGTGAAAAGCCTTCTTCTATCCGGAGTCCCGACTACCGATGAAAAGCTTGTGGAGAGGCTGACAGGGGTTAAAGTCTACGGGGTGAACCAGAGGGAGAAGATGAAAGCAGTTTTCGAAGCTCTCGATGTAGACCTGTTCTACCAGCTCGGTGTTAATTTAAACGTCGTGTGGAGCGATAGGAAGCCTAGGCTCATCGAAGGGTTTTTCGAAGAATTGAAAGAGGATTTTCCGTTTACGGATGCTTTCCATGTGGCCTATAAAAATCTCAGGCTGAGGAGAACAGAAACGGCCTCCCAGCTTTGGGTTGTAGAGAGGCCTTTCAAAAACTATGGAGAGCTTTTAAGCTACCTGAGGAATTATGATCCTCGCGAGGATGAGCCGAGGTCAACGAGTGAAATAGCCGAAGAATATAGGAGGGTTTTTCAGGAGTATCAGGAATTGCTTGGCGAAACAACGTTGTACGCTGGAGAATTCTACTTAACGCTCTTCACGTATTTAGATATTCACATCGGCTTGCAAATGATAGCTAGGCTGAGCCGTCAAAACCCAGAAATCCTGGACGAGGTTGTCTCCAAGTATGCTCAGGTGGCTAGAAAGCATGTTGAAGCCTGGTCTAACACCGGGATAAAAGTTTTCGTTTCACACGACGACGTAGCCTGGAGGGGCGGCTTGTTCTTCCCAGCGGAATGGTATAGGAAGCACATTCTACGATGGTGGAAACATATCTGGAAGCCTGTTAAAGACAAGGGTATAAAACTAATCTATGTTTCAGATGGGGACTACAGGGGTCTGATGGAGGACCTGGTTGAAACAGGGGTTGACGGCTTCCAGGTGGAATGGGACCCCATGTTTTCGAGAAGAGACGTTGAAAACCTGATGGAGAAATACGGTGGTGACAAGATATTTCTCCTCCACCCAAGCTACGAGGTTTTGACCCGTGGAAACATTTCTGAAGTGGAGGAGGAGGCCAGATGGTTCGCCGCCCTATCGAGGAAATACCCTTCAATATTCTTTGCGGGAAACCCTCCTGGCAATCCTGTAAACGAAGAAGTCTTCCTTAGAACATGGTTTTCTGAAAGACACCGTGAAAACTAAGCTCTTCCAATACATGCTAAGGGTATTAAAAAGCGGGTCCTCCAAGCAGCCTTTTTAATACTCGAGCGCTGAGAAACAGCCCTAGGGCGAACAGGAGTAGCGACAAGATTCCTAGCGCCCCGCACTGCACCCCTTTCCAGAAAACGTCCGAGTGAGCCGGGTATTCGGCTGTAAACAGTTGCCAAAAAATAATGGCGGAGGATAGGAAGAGCAGAGACGAGGAAACAGCGTAAAGCAACGCTTTCAAAGTTTTCCGCACTGGCATACTCTACCCACCATCTTCTAAAAAGCCGATTATAAACCTGCCGTTAACGTTGACGTTGAAAACCGGCTCCCCGCCAGAATAAACTTTTAAGCCCGGGTTCAGGTTACAACATTGAGGAGAAATGTGGAAGATTATAGATTCTAGCGAGATTCCTTTCACGCCTTATCCCAAGGGGGTTTCAAGCATAAAGAGGATTGTCGAGAAGGAGAAGATTGGAGCCCAGCGTATAAGCGGGTTCGGCCTAATCCAGGTTCCCCCCGCGGGAGTCTTCGGCCCACACGAGCACCCTGAAAGAGAGGAGATATACTATGTTCTCTCCGGTTCCGGGATGCTCATCGTCGGGGGCGAGGAGATCCCTGCCAGAGAGGGGTTGGCCCTGTATGTTTCAGGAGAGGAGCCTCACGGGCTTAGGAACCAGGGTGAGGAGCAGCTCATCGTAGTATTCGTAACCGTCTACAAGTAGTGGGATACGGGTGTATTCTGATGAGGGCACTAGTATACCGTGGTTTCAACGATCTCAGGTGGGAGGAGGTTGAGACACCCGTCATCGGCCCAGAGGAGATTCTGGTTAGAGTGAGGGCTTGCGGCCTCTGTTCAACAGACGTTTGGAAAGCAATGTATCACGAGGCTAAGCCCGGCATGGTGCTGGGCCACGAGGTCTCCGGAGAGGTTGCGGAGACCGGTTCAAACGTTTCAAGTTTGACGGTTGGCGACAGGGTGGCGGTGTTCCACCGCGCCGAGTGTGGAGCATGCTATTATTGTAAGCATGGTGATGAAACGCTTTGCAGCGAGTACCGTCAACAATCGATTTTCCCAGGCGCTTTCGCAGAGTATATTCGCGTCGCCCCGAGGCTCGTTGGAAAATCAGTGATCCGAATCCCGGATGAAATGACGTACGAGGAGGCAACGATGATAGAGCCTACAGCATGCTGCGTAAGAGCAGCTGCTAAGATCGGAATAGCCCCGGGTGACAGCGTTCTGATCATCGGAGACGGCCCCATGGCTCTGCTGAACGCCCAAGTCTCTAAGACGGCTGGAGCCCTAGTTATTCTCAGCGGCCACCATGATCATCGTGTCGAGACAGCTGTAAAACTGGGTGCGGACTACGCGTTCAACTCGAACAAGACTAACCTTAGGATGAACGTATTGGAGTTAACAGGGGGGCGTGGAGCCGATGTTGCAATCGTAGCCGTCTCCTCCACCGAAGCTGTTCAAGAATCCTTGAAGCTGGTTCGCGAAGGAGGCAAGATATGCGTTTTCGGAGACTTCAGGGATGTCCCCCAGCCTAGCCTCAGCCTAGACCTTAAACCGGTGGTTCACAGCAGCGTAAGCCTGCTGGGAAGCTGGGGCTGCTCCACCAAGGATTACCATGCTGCTTTCAACCTGATAAAAACCGGGAGGGTAAGGGTTATGGATATGATTACCCACAGGTTCCCATTAGACAAGTTCATGGATGCGCTGAAAGTGTTCCTTGGCAAGAAGTGTATTAAAATCATCCTCCACCCTTAACTGGTCTCCCGTTTCCAGAGACAGCGTAAAAAGTTTTTAAGCGAAGAAGAACGGGGAAAGAGGAATGAGTGGGACGTATAGTTTCCCCCACCGGGAGCTCTACGCACCCGGGCACTTCGGAAACTGGTATGAGGTTGCCGGACGCTTCGAAATGAGGGACGTGCTGGCTGAAGCCAAGTGGTGGGGGTTCAACTGGTATGGCGACTGGTTTGACACGGTGAACCTGACGGAGAAGCCGCACCTCTCCCCCGTGGCTTCCCATTGTTGGCTGACCAAGGCCCTATGGGAAAACAAGAAAGCCCATTTTCAAGAGGCGCGAAGGCTCGGATTTAAGCTTGACCTTTTAGTTACTCCAAACCATGTTTACGTAGACCAGGTTTCAAAAGAGACTATGGCTAAGGATCTTCCTGAGAGAAGAGCGGAGAAACGCGGGATCCGGTTCTTCGGCCAATTGGTATGCCCATCGAACCCTAAGGCTAGAAGCATAATTCTGAAAAACTATGGCGAGTTGTTCAGGGAACTGGCGGAGAGCAGTATACGGCTGGATGCGGTTACATACGCTGCCTACGATTTCGGCGGGTGCGCGTGTCGAAAATGCAACCCTTGGATCATGACCTTCGCAGAATTATGCAAGGAAATACACGGGGTTGCTGCCGAATACTTCCCGGGTGTTAAAATGAGGTTTTGCTGCTGGTGGTGGAACCCTAAAGACCATAATCTTTTCGCCGAATGGGCTGATAAGCATATGCCTGGGGAGGTTGAAAGCATGGCTCTATGGATAAAATACGACGAGGATAAGCCGGGGAGCGTGCCACCCGGCAGGCTTCCCGAAGAATGTAGAGAAGCATACTTCATCCACATCGGGTATTCAGACAACAGGGCTGACAACGATGTCTACGGGCAATGGGGACCTGTAGTTGCTCCAAGCAGAATACCTAGGACGCTTGAGACTCTGAAAAGCGTCCATGGCGAGGGTTTCATGGCTTACTCGGAAGGGGTTTTCGACGATGTTAACAAGGCGATCCTAGGGGGTTTGAGCAGCGGCAGGTTTTCAAGCGTGCAAGAGGTTCTCGAAGAGTATGCTAGAAGATATTTCGAAGCAGAGGGCCGGGCAGTAAGAGAATGGGCGGAATGGATCCGTCAATGGGGGGAGCCGAGCATGGTTAACCTGGGGAAGGCGAGACGAGCCTTCAACCTGCTGGCTTCTAAGGCTCCTGACACGTGGAGGCTGAAACACTTCGCATCAAAGATGAGGTTGTTCGAGTTGAACAGGCTGCTGGAGGAGAAGAGAGCATGGACACCTAGGCTCTTAACAATGGTCGAAACATTCCTAAGGGAGCGCGAGGCTCTGCGGAGGAAGATTTACGGGCTTCCCCCGCTTGAAGAGCAGGTTTTCAAAGCGATAGTCGGCGAGCCCCGCTGGCTCAGGGAGCTTATTGCTGCAACCACGCTTCCAACAGGTCTTCCCGGAAAGCTAGCGTGAGGAGAAGAGGATTCAACTCGGCGTTTAAAAGATATAAGAAGCTGGCCTCCCATAAGGTGGACAGAGGATCATTTCATGAAAGTTAAAGCAGTATTGTTCGACCTGGGTGAAACCTTGGTGAGAATATGGGCGCCTGAAATCGTTTTTAAAAGGATTTTAGATTCGCTGGGGGTCGACAGGCCTGTTGAAGAAATAAGGGAAGCGTTAGCAAGGACTGATGAGCAGTTCAACTCTCCCGGTTACCGCTCGCTCTACGGGAAAACCCCTTATCAAGAGTACTGGGGCATGTGGAGTTCAACTGTTCTTAAAAATCTCGGAATCCCAGGGTATGAGAGGCTTGCCGGAGAGATAGTGGCACGGTGGTTTGAACACGCGGATTGCCAAGCCTATCCTGATGCTGAGGAGACACTGGTTAAGCTGAGGAGGATGGGTTTAAAGACGGGGCTTGTTTCAACAGGCTATGAGGAAGACGTCTACGCTATACTGGAAAAATCAGGTCTTCAGAAAGAGCTTTTCGACGTTATAGTTGGGGCTGACACTATTGGAATGGTAAAGCCTCATCCGGAGGCTTTCAACCATGCTCTTGAAAAACTCAGGGTTAAGCCTGAAGAAGCCCTGTTCATTGGGGACAAGACTGATGACGACTACAGGGGGGCAGAGGGAGTGGGCATAACCCCCATACTTATTCGGCGGGAAGCCGGTGGAACAAGCAAGGCTTCCGGCTTAAGAACCGTCACGAGCCTTAGAGAAATCTTTCAATTCATATAAAGCGTAGCACGCATAGCTAAAAAGCCTACCGCCAAGTATTATTAGGAAACAATCCGCGTAGGCTTTCGGCCTATACCAGCATGCACCATTCTACACCACATAATTTTGCAATTTAGAATTCGCCTTTCATAGTCATTCTATCACCTTGACTCGTATCGCAAGCCTCCTGGCTTTCTCAGCCTGCTCCTTGTCTAACGTGTAGAGCGTGGCGTCCCTGCTTTCTGCCAGGGCCAGGAAGAGGGCATCGTAAACCGATAAGTTTTCAGAGCACGCGATCTCAAAAGCCCTTTCGAAAAGCGTTTTTTCATCCACAGTTTCTAAGCCTGATTCCGCCAAATCTAAAAGGGCCTTCGCCTTAGTCTTAGCACTCTCGCCGCTTATACGGCCTCTCGCATATGTTTTCCAAACAGCGTTCAAAGACTCCTTGATCGCCATGTCAACCGTAACTGCATGCATAAGCAGGTCAGCCAGTTTTTCCCAACCCGGTTCCTTTAGAACGTAGGCAGCTATAACCGTGGTATCAATGGCTTTCACGATCCTCTCTCACCAGCTTCACTACAAACCCCTTCGGAACCCCCTCAGTATTCTCTATTTCTCGCGTGATCCTCTCTATTGTCTTCTTGGCTTCCACCTCTCTTACTTTCGCCTCTATGAAACGCCTTATTTCCTCCGGCCAGTTCACCTCCTTCTTTAGAGTTTTCATCTTCTTCTTGAGCTCGCGGGAAACCTTAACCGCTATAATTTCACTCATGGTTACACTATAAGTTAAACTTTTATTTAAACTTTTAAAAGACAAGAGCAATGCTTCTAAAGGCAAATAATATCGTTTAGAGCAAATATTAAGCGCGCGCTGTGCGGAAAAAATCTCGTCAGATATTGTTTCAAAGAGCTCTCAATAAGCGATTTGCATAGAGGCTTATTCACTTTATCATTATGACCTCGTTCTTCAGGTCGGCGAAATGCTTGTCTCCTGTAACAACTTTAGCATTAGATTTTCGGGCTGTTGCCAGGATGATTGAATCGGCTAACCCCCAGTTCCTTACTTTGTCTTTTCTCTCGATGTCTATCTCGCCTGAGAGTTCGGCGATGTCGCGCGATAAGTCTATGATTTCCGTAATGGTTCCAATGAACTCCAGCTTGGTTCTCCTGCCTTCAATAGTCTCCACTCCTCTTCCAACTTCTTTAAGCAGCTTCCTGCTTAGCTCTGCAATAACTATTGTCGGAGTGGCTGAATTCTCTTCCTCAATGTAATGCTTCGCCTCCTCGCCAGGCTTTGAACCCCTGAAATACTCGATCCAAGCGTACGCGTCGATAACGTACTCATAGCTCATGGAACTCCGCCTCTTCTTCCTGCTTGAAGCGGGACAGCTTAGGGTTTGAACCAAACATGGAGGTGGGAACCTCTATTTTTTCGGCTATGAGCTTTTGTAAAACCTCATCATAGCTTTTAGCCGACAACTTCTTCTTTAAAACATCTAGGAGTTGCCGCGTTTTCCTACTAACCTGAATAGTAGTAGCCATAGCTATAGTTATAACTATAGCCCATATTTATATTTTTTCACCGCACACCGGCGGACAAGCACGCTGGAATACCTTTGAGCAACTAAAGAATTACAGGGTCAAGTAGTGCCCAGATGCTTATTGTTTCTCTCCCGTACCTTTAGCGTGAGAAGCGGCGGCGTATGATTAGGATTACCGCCAGAATCACGATTATCGCCAAAGCTACAGCCATAATTATTAACATAGTTGGAAATACCTCTGTGACGGTAACTGTTACACTATGAATACCGGTGTTCCCAGCATAGTCTTTCACGGTTAACGTTACGATATAAGTCCCAGCCTTCTTGTAAACATGTGTAACTTTTACACCGCTTCCTCTTCCCCCGTCTCCAAAATCCCATTCGTAGCTGGATATCCCTATGTTGTCCGTCGAGGAGGTTGCATCAAAGACCAAGGCATCGCCAACACTTACCTTCCTATCCTCTCCAGCGTTCGCAACGGGCCTAGTCTTGTCCAGCTTTATGCCGACTATGAATTTGGGGATTTCCTCGTTCCCGGCATTATCAACACTCCAGTATTCTAGAGTATTGTTAGCACCCTCAACTGTCATGAGCGGATGGCCGTCGATGCTAACCCTTTTCACCGTACCATTATTTATCCTGTAATAGGTTTCTGCAACCCCACTCAGGTCATCACTAGCCTCCAAGGTTATGGTGAAATCCGCGTTATGCCATACATCTTCGTACGTAGCCCTGGTTACCGGAGGATTGACATCCCTTTTCTCAATAACTTGGCAAAAATGTTCTTCCGACACAACGTAATTACCAACGTTATCTATCGCGATGATCTTCCAGCTGATTCTTGAGCCAGCACGTTGAGCAGGCATCTTACCAATATATGGCTCCTCACTGAAGCCGTAGCTACATATTGGCTCAACTATGTATCTCCTCTCTAGCTCCATATCCATATAATTCCATTTACCACCATCAATGCTATAAGCTAACAGGGTCTTGTAGACCCCGCTTCTGTTATCGTAAACCGTAGTCTTCACCATGAGTTCCTCTCCCTCATATACTTCGCCCGCTGCCTCAGCAGAAACGACCACCGGTTTTTCAATGTCGTGAAGCTTGTAAACCACATTCTTATCGTACGTGTAGAAAACGGCGTAAACATTACCGTAGGCTACGCTTATCTTTGGAGAAGTAGCCCCGTCTCCGTAATGGGTTAAATTGTAAATGGGAATTGTACCTCTCCAAAGTAGATAGAGGCGACCATATCCCTTGCCCTGCACTGGGAGAGCTAAGATGTTTCTAACAACCACTGCAGCCCCGTAAGGTTCGTGAAATGACTCTTCAGGGAAATCGAACTTGTCGATTTCTGACCCCTGGAAATCGAGTACAGAAAGCTTTTTATGATTAACAACGTAAATACGATCTTCCCCTATGGAAAAGCTTTGGACGCTTATTTTCTTCTTCCATCTCACTTCGCCATTCGGCGAAAGCGCGATTAACTTATTATCCCACTCCCTGACTAAAACCAAATTATTCTTAAATGCTACTTTTGACAAATAGTCATCGCCGCTAAACGTCCAAACGAGTTCGCCGGTTTCCGTGTTTAAAGCGTAAAGGTTCTTACTCCATTCGAGGTTTACGTATAGCATACCGCTGCCACAGGCCAAGTCTGTAACAACATGATTCTCCAAAGTTTTTTCCCATAGAATTTTACCATTCTCATCAATACAGTAAACCACCCCCTTTCTCGTGCCCACGTAAACCTTGTTATGGCACGTGATAAGTTGTGCAGATATATCCTCCTTGCCTATTTCAGTTATCCAAACGATCCTCCCAGTATTTTTTTCTAATGCTATAAGCAGATTCTCCGCCGCTAGATAATAATATTTTCCTAAGGCGTTTTTCCTAACGGACTTGTAAAAGGAATCGTAGATAGCTGTGCGCCAGAGGATTATTCCCATAGTCTCGTTTAAAGCATATGCATGAGTGCTCGTGAAAGAGAAGATTATTCCTTTTTCTACTAAAACCGCTTCTGCAGAAGGAACCTCGTATTCATATGCTATTTGTGGTCTACAGGGAATTGGTGAAGAGGAGGAACGTGCGGATCCTTCATCCCCGTCTTTAAGAAGCCACGGGTAATTCAAGTTCGGAAGGAATTGTTTAACCTCGTCCTCTAAAGCAGGGGATGCATCGATTAACTTAATGGAAAGCAGAACTGACGAGACGAGCATTATTAAAATTAAAAATTTAGAAGAAATAGGAAGTACCTTTCTCCCCATTTCCTGAGGAAGCGTGTTTTAATCTTCCTTTAAAAAAGTTTCTTTGATTCGTATGAAAGTAGCCTAAATGCTATATAACAAGCCCTTATACCACAAAACTCTGATGATTCTCGAGTTTAAAGTGTATCAAGTGTACAATAACAAAAAACGTTAGTATAAAAAAGTAAACCTTAAATATAATTTTTTACACTTAATGATATGATGTACGACGAATTATCCCACAGGATCCTGCTTGAACTGAGGAAAAAAGGGATGGCGAGGTTTAGAGATTTAAAATCGGTTATCGGCAACCCTAGGACACTCACAATAAAGCTGGAGAAGCTTAAGCGTCTGGAGCTTATAGAAGTTAAAAACGGGCTTTATGAGCTTACTAGTAAGGGTGTTGAAGTCTGCAGGGTGATCGAGAACCTGCGGAATATTCTGCATTCTCCTGAGCCCCGGATAGAGAATGTGGAGAGAATACCCCATCAATACTATGCTCAAGTGGTAAGAAGGTATTGCGAGTTGTTAAGAGAAGTATTGGGAGACAGGCTTTTAAGCGTAATGCTCTTCGGCTCCATCGCCAGAGGGGACTGGGACAAGAATAGCGATATAGACATCCTTATAGTTGCTGAAGGCTGGGAGGATAAGCCTGCTTGGGTTAGGATTAAAGAGCTTAGGAGGGCTAAGGAAGCCTTGGAGGCAAGCCCGGAATATTCGGAGAGTTTAAGAGCCGGCTATTACCCTATAATTCAGAACTATTGTTTGAATGTTGAAGAAGCTAAGAGGTTCAATAGAATATATCTTGATGCGGTGCTCGACGGCATAATGCTCTACGATAAAAACAGTTTTCTAACGGCGGTGCTTCAATCTTTAAGGAAGAGGCTTGAGGAAATGGGTTCTGTACGGGTTACTCTTCCAGGAAAAGGGTTCTACTGGATCCTTAAAGATGTGAAGGCAGGGGAGGTAATAACGCTTGAATAATACTACAAACATAGACCTCGCTGTCTCAGCAATAAGAAGGAGTTCACGCTGGTTGAAGAGTGCCCTAAGGGCTTTAGAAGACGGGAGGTGGGATGACGTCGTATATTCTTCGCAAATGGCTGTGGAGCAAGCTTCTAAATCCGTCTTGATAGCGCTCGGAATAGAATACCCTAGGGAGCATGATGTAAGCACAGTCTTCAAACAGGTCTCGCGCATAAGGAACATCCCAGAGTGGTTTTCATCCATGATTCCTCAACTCGCCGAAAATATTTCTGAACTCGCCGAGTTAAGAGGTCTAGCAGGCTATGGGTATGAAAAAGGTTTGGATGCAGATTACTTTAAGGACTATGCGCCCAAAGCATACGAAATGGCTAGGAAACACTATGAGGCCTGTGTCAAATTACTCTCTGAGCTTTACAACGTGCATGTTTAAACAATATTCTTAGAGTGGACTTGTTGAGAATATCAAAAGGGATAGGCTTTCCCCCAAAGCAAGCGCATTCCCCTAACTGCTTGCAAGGGTTTCGTAAGTCGTTACCCATCTATAGCGTTATTATGGACCATGGTTATACTTATATATTACCTGGGTCAATAATATGCGTGGCATACAGGCTACCGCTAGCGAAGATACTAAAAG
>JAFNIQ010000025.1 GCA_017601395.1 Candidatus Brockarchaeota archaeon | reverse complement strand
AAGAATCGGCTGGGAAGATGAAGCAGGGGTTCTGCATGTTGGTTTACATGCCTTTTTGACAAGCCTTCTTTTACTTGCTATTTTTACTTCTGCAACATAAAGCATCTGCTCTCCGATCTTCATCTTTAGTCTTATCCAGTTTACTTCCGCTTATAGGAGTAATCTAAAATCAGCTCATTATATTGACCTTGCCACCCCTGATCTTTATGCAAATGAAAACCACGGTCTGGGTTTGGATTAAAATGATCCTCCAAATTAATCAACCTTTTTCATTTAAAGAAGATGGTAACGAGGTGGTTATTCATTGATTTTCTAGTCAGATTCGTTTTTATAGCTGTTTAAGAGGAGCATAACGTTTATATACAGTTACTATATGCCGTAGTAACAGTGATGAGTAAAGCCCTCAAGATAGCTCTACCGGCAATCATCCTTCTACTAAGTATAGGCTTATACATCGGCCTCACCAGCTTTACAAACGTTGCTGCACAGACTCAAGATTCGCTTAAAAACTTCACTCGAATTATCTTTCATGGTCCACTAGGCCGTTTCAAATGGTGCCCCATTGAGATCGAGGTGAATTTCAGCAGAGCCAAAGAATACCGTGTCCGCTTAAGGCAAACATGGGGTCTTTTGGAAATTAGTGAAGAGTTTAAGAATATTGTTGTTAATATAGCTAAGAGTGACCCTGACGTAGAGAATATGCTTTCCGAAGGATATAGCATTACTAGGATCCAACCAATCATCAGAAGAACCGTTGAGGCCGATGGAACCGTGATTACCAAAGCTAAGAGTGTCGTCCTTACGTTGCGAAAAGACGCCTCTGGCATGGCATTCGTATGGGTTGATGTCGAGAACAGTAAAGTAACGCGGATCGAGATAATAACTCGTACGGTGATCGTGAAACCCTAAAAACAGTTGCTACCTTTTTCTTCTTTTGGAGTTCCTCAGGTCTTCCAGTAGGGCTTTGTCCTTATGTATTGCAGCTTCGCCTCCAGAAGATCCTTTAACAATTCATCCTCGCTATAGTGCATTTTTGAAAGTATTCTTAACGCTGTCTGCGGCCCTATGCCGTAGACGGATAGCGCGATAACGCCTCTTCTTCCATAAGAATGGACAACGTCTGCAGTTCTCCTCAGGTCGGCGAGAAGCCTCGACTCCTCTTCAGACAGCCTTTCACCACCCAGCCTCTTGTTCACTATTCCAACAAGATACCCCTTATACCCTGGCAGTATTGCGAGAAGAGTTGAGCCGCAGGAGTAGCAGCGGGGTTTCTGCGGAAGATCCTTGATAGCGACTGGATCCTGCCTTTCCCCGCACTCCATGCATATAAGTTCAATCTTAGTATGCATTATGGCGTTTCTCATCCTCTCTAAAGCGTCAGCCTGCACCTGCTCCGGTGCAATCATCTCAGGAATCTCGACATACTTGTTCAATATGTGGTATGACACTGGGGTTGGTTTCTCCATCGAAATGCGAGTCTCAATCCTGATTTTCCCACTCTTAATGGCTGAAACCATCTTTTTCACAGTTTCGACATCAACCTTTTCCTGCAAAACCTCCCGCATGGTTTCAACGTATATCGGCGTCTGCCTAAACCTATTGTAGAGGTCAAGTAGCCTTTCTTCTCCCAAGGATAAGCCGCGTTCAATGGCGCCGAACCTTTCTGCAACGAACTTCATGTAGTACCCGAATGGAAATCTTCCTCTTATCCGATCATGGAAATCCTTCTCAACCTCTTCAGAGTCGCTTGGCAAAATCTGTTCAACCAATTGTCTGAAGTTAGACGGAGAAACCTCCACCGGTAGCTCGATTAGGATTCTGTAAGCGTCTGCCCACCAGTTTCTAATGAGCTTCTTTATGGAAAGTCTCTGGTCAATTACGTAGCCGAGTGTTCTATTTGCCAACTCTCCTAGGCAGCAGTTTACTATTAAATATCGGTCGAAACCCTCTATTAGGATAAGATTGTCAGAGGGAACTGGAGCCCCACTTTCCAACTGCTCCCGGATTTCGCCTACTATTTTTCGAGCAGCATTACTGTCTATCTGAAACTCTTTGCAAAGCCAGCTTACAGTTGGCTCCACCCCGCCTTTTCCTAGTCTTTCAGCAACCTTTCTCCGCAGTCTGCCGACCTCCTTTGCAAGCTCGTACGGTATTGGGAGAATCTCACCGTCCCAGCCGGGTAGGGCTGCTCTAGGATCCTCGACCGGCGTTACATATACTCCCTCGTCAGAAATTCGCTCAATATTCCAAACCATGCCTCTGCAAATAAAGTGGAGCCCTACTCTTGCTCTGAGCATGATGAATTCTTCACCAACTATTCCTATAGTCCTGTTCGACGTAAGGTCGATAACCGGATACCTTCGCTCGTCTGGAATCATTGAGAGGTTGGAGAAATAGTACTTTCTCGCTTTTTTAGACGGCATGATTATGTCTCCTTCAAACCTTATTAGGCCGAGCTTGGAAAGAAAACCTGCAACTTTCTGAAACTCCTTCTTATCAAGCCTTCGGAAAGGGTATGCTCTAGCTACTATTTCGAAAACCTTAGAAAGGCTTATCCTTCCGTGATCCAGGGAGAGGCCAACTATCTGATGTGCAAGAACATCCAGAGCACCCTCGTGTATCTTCGTAGGCTCTACTTTCTCGCTCCTTGCCCTGCTTACTACAGCTATTGATTCGAGTGCATCATCCACGAATGCAGTCAATATCACTCCCTCAGATGTTAATCCAAGGCTGTGACCGGACCTGCCTACTCTCTGAACGAAGGGCCCCACTTGACGTGGAGAAAGATACTGGATCACCAGGTCAACAGTGCCAATATCTATGCCAAGCTCGAGCGTCGAAGTGCAGACAATAGCCTTAGTCAAGCCTTTTTTGAAGCTGTCTTCTATCTTCTCCCTCTCATCCCTAGATAGTGAACCATGATGGATGCCTATTTTAGGATCTAGGAAACTCAGTCTTAAAGCAAGCATTTCAGCAACCTGTCTACTGTTGACAAAAACAAGGGTGGAAGTATAGGTGTCACAAAGATCCTTTATAGTTCTTATCCTTGCAGCAGCTTCTGGAGAAGTGTAGAGGGTGGTTGAAAGGTCGAAATCCTCCTCATTTGGCTGTGGCCATTCTATCCAATACCTGTAACCTTTCGACACAGGGACCCTGATGACTTCAACCGGCCTCCTGCTTCCTGCGAGAAGTTTTCCAACCTTCTCCGGCGTTCCTACAGTGGCAGATAGACCTATCCTCTGAAAATCCCTACCAGTTATTTCCCTAAGTCTCTCTAGAGCTACGGCTAGCTGAACACCTCTCTTGCTTTCAGCAATCTCGTGAATCTCGTCTATAACAATCCATTTAACATTTCTAAGGTTATTCTGCATTCTTCTACCTGGAAGTATAGCCTGAAGTGTCTCAGGAGTCGTTATCAAAATATCGGGAGGCTTTAAAGCCTGCTTTCTCCTTATTGAGGACGGAGTGTCTCCATGTCTCACATCCACAGATAAGCCCAGCAGGGTACACCATTTCACGACCCTCCTCATCATATCCCTGTTCAAAGCCCTTAACGGGGTGATGTAGAGGAGTGAGATCCCCCTCCTATTCTTAATACCGATAAGTTTAGACAGGACTGGTAGAAGTGCAGCTTCAGTCTTCCCGCTTCCAGTTGGAGCGATTAAGAGAACATTCATACCCATCATTATTAAAGGGATGGCTTTTTCCTGAGTCTCCACCAGTTTTTCAATCCCAATTTGCTTCATTGCGGTTATGACTGATTTGGGAAGCAGCGTTAGAGATTTACTGGATGGGCGGTTTTCCTCAGTAGTCAATCCCATAAAGATCAGCGATCACTATTCTATATGTTTTACCTGTCATAGTCTGTTTTCAACTGTTTCAAGTCACTTTAAAAACACGTGTTTTGAGAAGATTTAATGATGGTGGTGATTATTATTCTGCTCTAAAAAGACGTATGGCCATGTTGAACATGCTGAACAGAATGAAAAGACCCCTTTTCTTCAGTTCTAGTATAGGCTTACTGGTTTACCTGTTTTTGCGGACTCGTTAGCGGCCAGCGTTATTTTTAGAGTCTTTATCGAATCCTCAAAGCTTGACTTGATTTTACTCGTATCCCCCGTTCTTATGGCCTCTATGAACACTTTATCCTCTTCGAGATACGGGTCTACGGAGGACCTGA
This sequence comes from Candidatus Brockarchaeota archaeon, assembly GCA_017601395.1. Lineage (GTDB taxonomy): Archaea > Thermoproteota > EX4484-205 > EX4484-205 > JAAOZP01 > JAAOZP01. The sequence continues at coordinate 16,612 of JAFNIQ010000025.1, read as the reverse complement.
TCTCCTGAACCCTATTTTTTTCATAAATCCTCAGGATTTTCGAGTGGCCAGAATGCTCTACGACAGCGTTTCTTGTTATTAGTCTGAGGAAAGTCCCGGTGAAAGTATTTTGACTAACGCATGAACTAACTATAACTCCAATAGCACCAGACCTAAACCTTAAACTTACAATCGAACTGTCTTCGGCAGTCATGTCAGGATATATAAATTTCCCGGCTATGAGGTTGTCTATTTCCGCATATACATGAGAAACCTCGCCCTCAAGATATCTTGCCAAATCAAAGACATGCGTTGCCTGCTCCAATACTTGTCCACCTCCCTTATCCTTATAAAGCCACCAATGATTTGGAGGAAACCAGAAGGGATCTATGTATTGACCAAGAACCATGGCTGTTGGACTGTTTTTCAAAACCTCTTCCTTAGCAATTGAAGAGATATCGAGATATCGCCACATGTATCCTACGCTGTTTATAACCGAATGTCTCTTTATAGAATCCAAGATTTCTTCAGCCCTGCTTAGAGTGAGAGCAACCGGTTTTTCAAAGAATACCGCTATGCCTTTTTCTATAGCCTTTACTTCCTCGCCTCTCGCGAACGGGGGTGTAGCTACATATATTGCGTCTATACTCTCGTTTTTAATCAGCGAGTCTATGCTACTATAGTATTGGCCTCCAAATTTTTCTGAAAAAGATTTTGCTCTTTTCTCCTCAACGTCCATAAACGCTTTTAATCTAACCCCCTCTATTTTTATTAATCTTTCAGCGTGGACCGTTGCAATCCCACCGCAACCAATTATTGCAACATTTATTTCCTTCATTCAGTTCGCAAACGCTTCAGAAACTTATAAACTTTAAGTGAAAAGAAATTGACAATGCCGTTTACTGTTTCGAGGTTTTAATGAATTCCTCCACTTTTTCCATCATCTCAGGTTTTTCACCTCCCGTTATTCTTTTTATTTTATCTTCGAATTCAACTATCTCATAACCCGCGAGGACACCTATCTCAACGTTAAACTCCTTTGTTTCTTGGGGCCCAATATGTTGAAGTGTTCCCCAAGCCCGCTCTTTATCTCTTCCCATTACAAGACTGTTCGCAGGCTCCATGCCCATAACATATGTTCCCTCGCCAAGCATTTTCCACTGAATGAATCTGGGAAGCTCTTTCTTGCTATATTTCACATACACTCCTAAGCCTCCAAGGAGCCTCTCGTTAACTATCGCGGCGTAAGCGTTTCCATCGCTGTCGCACAGCATGCTATGAAAATATACTTTTTCCCTGTACCCGGGTTTTGGTCCATGAACATTTGCAAAGTCTTCCGCGTCCTCGAAGGCATCTCTGTCTCTTGGAACGAAGAAGCCGGTTGTCGACAAGAACCTAGCACCCTCATCCAGCAGAGGGAAACCTATGTTAATATGATAAAGTAGCATTAACGGCTGGATTTTCCACCCACGGTTCGTCACGATATCGCGGATCATTATCCTTCTTTCCCCGAGAAATGTTGTCACCCGTCGTCTTAGGACTATGTTTGGCTCAAATACCTTGGATTCTCTAGTCTCTCCCTCTAAAACTATTTTGTAATTATCCCCATCCCAGTAAGCATCAGCATACAACAAATTAGCCGGGGAGTAAGATGCTCGCCCATGCAGCCCAAGGCTCTCACCTTCGTCGAAAGCAGGTGCACCCATGTAGGTTAGGCCGCAGGTAGTCATCAACCCACCGGGAAAACCGCGGAGCCATCCAAGCCCCTCCGGCTCGTAGAAACTGGGTGCAACAATACCGGTTGGGCTAATCCAGCTTAACGGTACTCCTCTGTATTCTGCGTTCACTATATCCATGCCTCGATCTATAACCACTAGAAAATTCACATCTCCGTTTCTGACAACCGCAACTTTAACACCATGTTCAAAACCATTAGACAATTCTGCTATTTTTATCCCGGCAATCTGCTCCATGCTTCCAACTCGTTTAAGAATCTCTTCCCTCCTCCACTCTCGCTCATAAAGATAGACCATGCTGGCAAACTACTCCTCACTTTACTAATAAATCTTTGCATCTCTAATCTGCTTTTAAGCAAGACATAAGTCTTTATGTTAAATATATGAGGTAAAACATTATTGCAAGCCAAATAAGGAGACTTGTGACTATAATTCTGCTAGATAGGAGTCTCCTTATAATTCCAGTCTCCTCGGTTTTTCTCAAAATCGAAATGAACTGCAATACTATTAGTGTTATTATTGGAATCGTGAAAGGCAGAAGACCATCTGCATACGGCGAGTGAAAAGTATAGAGAGAATAAGAGATTATTATTAAGGCTGAGAAGATAGTAATCGCTTGATCTAAGAGAGCCGCATCGTATTGCTTAAAAGATTTTCTATGATGTTCAGGTTTATTTAAAGCGGTTAATTCCTCCCTTCTTTTAGATAATACAAAGAGCATCGAAACATAGAAGACTCCGATCAACAGCCAAGGTGAGACATATACTTTAACTATTTCGCCTCCCGCTAGAGACCTAATGATATAATTAAGAGATATGCTAAGCAAGTCTAACCATGCTATATCCCTTAGGAAAAAAGTATAGGTGATCGAGTTTAGGAATAAGGAGATGCATAGTATTAGAAAGGGGATGCTTACCTGGTATGAGACGAGGAGGGAAAAAACCAGTAGGATAATCGAGAAGATTAATGCTGAAGCCCTACTCATTTCCCCACTGGCAACAGGCCTATGTTTTTTCCTAGGATGATAAGCGTCTTTAGCAGCATCTTTAATATCATTAATCACGTAGCAAGCACTGGAGGTCGCGGACAGGGCTAGAAATCCGGATAAAAGGCTAGGATAATAGACTGGGAGTAGAAGCTTACCGCCGAAGAATGGTGCAAGCAGTATAAGTAAATTCTTGTACCAGTCTAGAATCCTTGCTTCCACTAAAAAATCCTTTATTTTAGCCATTTTCCAGATAACTTCCTCACTATCGGCAGAGCTATGCCGGAGATCAAAAGAAAGAGAAACACTGTCCAGGCTATTTTTGACACTTCGCTTCCCACGCTATGCATACTGAACCTAAGCGTTACCCTATTAGACCCAGCTGGTATTTTCACCTTAATGAACGGTATCCTCCAGTTGAATACCGGCTGGATTCCGTGCCAACCCGTTATTACGTTTGGCAGCTTAGGATAGTACGTGTCTATCGGGATAATTTCTCCATCTGCCTCAACAATGAAGCCTGGAAAGTTTACCTGCCTAACTATCAGATATGTATTTCTAGACACTTTTGATACCGCGACTTCAATTCTATTTATAGTAAAATCTACTGATTCAACTATCCCCTCTCCTTGGATGAAAACGATCTTTGAGAAATTAGTTTTCCGAAACACTGCATACAGGCCATTATAATACTCGAAATGAAAATCAGCGGAGGAATTTAAAAAACTAATTAATCTTGGATCATGGATAGCTATGTAGCCGATTCCAAGCTCATCCATCAGCCTCTGAATCAAATTATTCTCAACCAGTTTTTCCATGGAGAAACTTAGAAGATACCCTCCCTCGGTAAGAGCGTAGGTATTAGTTATGTAACGGGTTCCAAAACAACCGCCGATAATAGGTCTTTTTAGCATTATTGAAGCAACATAAATATAGTGTGATGTTTGAAAGTCTTTACTGTCGCCGAAATCCAAAGTATCCTGAAACAGTATGTAGGTGTCTTTGGGGACGTTGTTCTCCACCCAGCCTATAAGCTCGTCGACTTTTTCGAAGCCGGGGTAGTCTGAGGTCAGCTTGAAAACCTTCTCCCTGGAAAACGGGTAGGCTAGATCAGTGTTCTGAAGCTGGGCGCTAAGCGAAGAGTTGAGAATCAAGAATACCAATAATCCGGAAACTATCGAGAACACCGCTTGAAACTTTGTTGTTTTAGAGAGTGCGTAGAGCTTGCTCAAAATCTTAGAGAAACCTAGGGCTGCTAAGCTGAGTATAAGTATTCTGACTGGAGCGTTAAACTTAGAGTAGCCGAAGCTTCTTGCGAAAGGTATTAGGCTTAACAGGTCAAGCCTCAACGGGCCGAAGTAAACAAGGTACGTATCTGGCCCGGTTGCCAGAAATCCCAGAATGGATATTGAAGCAAGCATGAATGGTACAGCAAGGTCCCCGGAAGAAACCATTAAAACCAGTGATGCCATGGATGCGAGTATAAGCCTCAGCCCAATGTTGCCATCATACAGGTTAACAAGGTTGAGAAACTGCAGTAGAAGGATAACTACGGAGGCTGCTAAGGATGAATAGGAAACTCTCTTTCTAGCGAAGACAGGCGTGAAAGAACCCAGGCAGTAGAAAATTAGCAGATACCACGGTATGCTGGCAAATATTTCGCCAAAAATAAATGGTCCAACAGTCCATGTGACGGCTGGAAAACTATGATACGCGTCTACCGTTTGAAACAGTGGAACCATCCAGAAGGCAGCCATCCCTATGGAGAGCAATCCTATGGAGGCAAACTTCGCTAAGACGGCGGCTTCAGTTTTCAAGATCGGCTTAAGCATGTCCACGGACTGAAGGTCGGTCAATATTTTAGCCGAGGTAAATAGCCACAGTAAAAAAGCGATGAATGCTGCTGAAACCCCCATCATCACGTGGGATAGGACGGCCATGGAGAAGAATAGGGAACCGAGCCCGGTGTAAAGCAGGGTTTTCGAAAGCGCTTTAGATTTGAAAGCGTAGGCTAAGAGTGCTACGCTGAAAAACAGGAAGACTAAACCCAGTCTCTCTGGCCACATGCCTATGTAGTACATTTGCTTCAGTCCCGCGTCGAACCATGCTGATTCCTCGGTGAAGGTTGTTATTGAGAGAAGCGAAGCAACTATGGAGGCGATTTTATCCCCTGTTAAGGCGTGGACGAACATGAAGACTGCGGGGGCGAGCAGGAAATAGGCTAGGAAAAACGCAATCTTGTACGCCATTAGAGGATCTATAAGCCCGAAGAATAAGTGGTAGATGGAAGAGACGAAAATGCTCATGCCCGGGTTGTAGTATAGGTTGAAGACCCAACCGAACTGGTTGAAAGGATCCCAGCCTAGAATATCCAGCTTTGGAAACATGTATAACGCTGTTAGGTAGGAGTTCACGTAGTGAACCGGGTTGTCCCAGCCTGGGATCATGCCTTCTAGGAAAATCGTCTTCACGGATAACAATGCGTATAGGAAGAGCAGAAGCATGGATAGCGCGTAATAATTTTTTTTAAATATTTCTATAACCCGGCCAGGTGTTTTCACAGGCATTTCTCACCTATTTCGAAAACCAGGCTTTTTATAAATCTATCTTCACCCACATGGTAAACGCTAAAAAACTTATATCATCCTTCAATTGGAACCAATCCGGTGATGGTGTCGAGGAGAACCGTTGAGCCGCTTCTAACCCTAATCTCAGTGTCTTTCTTGGTAGCGGCTCTGATTCTCCCTGGTTTACGGTATTTCTTCGTGGAGCCCTCTGAAAACCTGGTCGACGAGGCTTCTTCATACTTAGCGCCTTTCGACTACTTCTACTTGTCCAAGCATGAGCTGTCTGGAGAATGGAGCTACAGGGTTGACGCTTTCGACCCTGGAAACATCAATCTCTACTATGATTCTTCTTACGATGATTCTTCGTGGAGCAGGGTTGAGGTGCCCTTCCTTTTTAAGTCAACCAGGTCAAACAGCTCGCTATGGTTGAGAAAAACCTTTACAATACCTGACACTATGAGGGGCCTGAGGCTGAGGCTTGTTTTCTCAGGATTCTGGGTTTCTGCGAAAGCCTGGTTGAACGGCTTCTATCTTGGGGGGCACGTTGGCTATTTCTCCCAGTTCTTCTTCGACGTTGATAATGCTGTTATCCGCGACGGTGTCAACGTTTTAACTGTTTACTTGGAGTCTCCGGTTCAAGACGCTTACGAGTCCAGGGTCTACCCGATGGGCATATACTCTTTCTCAGAGGTTCTTCCAGACCTTCGAAACAGTTTCATCGGAATAACGGGTGGCGTCACCCTCGTCGGGACGCTTAACCCAGTTATCAACCTTGTTTTGGTTGATGTTGAGCAGTACTCTAATCCTGCCTCCTTAAGCCTGCGCGTCTTACTCCAGAACAAAGGAGGTGTTGACGAGAGCTTTTCAGCATCCGTGAGAGTAAAAAGCCTTGGCTCCAATAACACAGCCGGCTTAGAGCAGTCTTTCAGCATAAAGCTTTCCGCCGGTGAGAGAAGGTGGGAAACGTTAAGCATCTCCCTCCGGGACCCAGCATACTGGTTCCCATGGGATATTGGTGTTCCAAACGTTTACCTTCTCAACATTAGTCTGTATCATGGTGATGAGTACGCCGGGTCGGTTGAAACAATCTTTGGAATACGTTTCTTAGAGGGTTCGATTTCCCAGAAGAATCCTTACGTTAAGGTAAACGGCAGGAGTGTTTTTCTAAGGGGTGGGTCGTATTTCTCCAGGCTTGAATGGCTTGCTCACCCGGGTCTCAGCGTGAAGGTGAATGAGACGCTTAGCCTGCTTAGAGAGGCTAATGTTAACTTTCTAAGGTCTTTCGCGCATGTTGAGCCGAAGGAGTTCTACGAGTCAACCTCTTTGAAAGGCTTCATCGTTCAGCTTGACTTCCCCCTGGTAGGCGCCTACCCTACCCTAGACTACTCTGAAAACCACGCTAGGCTGGTTAAGATGCAGCTTGTTGAACTACTGCTGCTAACGTACAACTATCCCTCGATAACAATAGTCTGCCCACACGTTTTACCCCCGTGGCTGAACAAGGAGTCACCATACTATGGTTCTGGAACCAACTTCCACCTCGACCGTGACCTGGGAGTCCTGGTTAAAGAGGTGAATAGGGGGATCATAGTTCTGTCATATGCTGAGGCGTACGATTATGTTGACAGGTTCGTGGACTACGGTTGGGGAACGGGCAGCTGGGTTGACTACCTGCATTATAAGGAGGCTTTCCCAAGCTTAATTAGTCCAGTGGGCCTGCCCAGTTTAAACTCTCCATTCTGGAGCGGGGTTCAAACCCTGCCTTATGAGCGTGTTCTCCAGCTTCTTGAAGAGGGGGGGCTTGACTCACGCTTCCTAAACGCCTACTGGAGGAATGCGGCTGAGAACCTCTCCAGCCTAATTGAGCTGAGCCAGAAGTATCAATCCCTGGTTTTGAGGCACGCGATAGACAGGGCTAGAATACTCAAGCATAATGTTTCAATTGGTGTCAACATTCTCCCCCTCACAGACCACCCCCTGATCGTCAGCGGCTCAATCATAGATTCCTACGGCTTTAAGAAAGAGTCTTACTACGAGGTTAGGAACGCTTTCAACCCTGTGCATGCAGTAATAATGGTTGACGGGGACTATAATCATAATTTAACGTCTCTCTATTTTCTCCCCGGCTCAACTATCAGGATTGGAATCTGGCTTGTGAACGACGTTTCTCAGCAGCCTTTGGACGCGGTGCTAAGTTGGAGGTTGAACGACTTAACCTCCAATAAAACTCTAGTCGGCGAGAACATTAGAATTGAAATACCCTCTTCATCATCACCCGCCTATCTTGCAGTTAAACGTGTCTTCGACGCGCCGCACCACGTTGACTCCGAGCATATCCTAGAGGTTTCAACGGAGCTGTTTCTAGCGAACGGCACGAGGATAGACGCCAATTCTAAACGCTTCATCGTAAAACCGTCATCGCTAATTAAGATAACTTTAAGCCCAAGACCCAAAGAACCCCAGCTGTTCCTAGTTTTCGTGAACGAGACATACATGGTCACCAGGGTTTGGGATGAAGCAACTATAGTAGTTCCCTCGGATTCAGAGGTAAAGATCATAGGTCCCTCACTAAACGAAAAAGATACCTATGTGCCTCAAGTAATAAGCCTTGGAAAACTATCGGTCAGAGAAACTAGAAATATACGAATAAACCTATGTCCAGGGGCAATCGCAAAGGTCCTAGCGGTCGTTCCCTCCCCCTTCGACCTGACGATTCCAACGCAGGAAATGCGTGTCCTGCTAATTGATGAGACGCAGCTTAATCAACTAATGTTGAATTACGATTTAAGCCAGCTGCCGATACTTAGCCTGTTAAACATAACGGGAAATACCCTTATAGTTCCTTCTGAAACAGACTTGTCGATACTGGTTTCAATCAGTGTCGGTGGGAGAAGAACAGTAGTGGAAATAGGAAATAGTACTCAACCGATTAGATTAAGTAAAAATGCTAAAGTCTACTTGGATCAACCTGCCCTACTCCAGATAAAGTCTTATCAAAGTCTTGTCGACGAAACCGTTGAATCCGCTAAAAGACGTGTGGAAGAAACTAGGAATATGGGGCTCTATGTGGGTCTAGAACTTTACAGGCTGGAGCAGATTGAAAGGTCTGGTTTAGCCATTTTAAACACTTCCGACCCAATTAAGATACTGGCACATCAGCAGGAAGCAGTGATGAGTAGCTTTTTAATAACTGAGGCTGTTCAAAATATTGTGACGGAAACACGGACCAACCAGATTATAGTGTTCGTAATGGTAGCGATACTAGCCTTATCTATCGGCGCGATACTTGCAGAGAGGAAAGATCAGTATGCGATGTTTACAACGGTTGCTTTCATAGTTTTAATGACAATTGCCTATCAGGTGTTCCCGGGTCTTTCGAGGATTACTATGCTGGAGCTTCAGGTGGGGATTTACATAGTCATATTCATTTTTCTACTTGTATTTCTCGCTCCCTACTTTCTTGAAATAAAAAGCGAGAGGGGGGTTTCTCTAATACCTGCCCTAATGATTGCTATTTCATACTCAATTGGAAACTTGAAGAAGAGGAAGCTGAGGACTCTACTCACTCTAGTCTCTATTACGATAATGATTGTGGCAATCTCAACACTAACTTCAATAAGGGTCTCTCTAACGACTAACGCCATAGCGGTAGCGAAAACATGGCCGGCCGATAAGCCTCCAGTGGCGATGGTGATAAAACCTACTGGTCCTCTCACGCCTGAAGATTTTAGCTTCATAGGTGCACAGAGAGAGGTTTTAAGAATAGACTATAGGGTGATAACTCCTGTCGCATATGATGCCCTGGGCTATATTGGTGAGGTGCCGATCTACGGGGTTAGAGGAATTTCTAAGGGAGACCCGTCTCTGGACATGATTAAAAGCGCCACATATCCGGAGCATGCGATAGAAAGCCTGTTTAACAATAGTAATGCTGTTCTTATAAGCAGGCATTTGGCGATAAGCAGGGACGTAGATGTAGGTATGACCGTAGTTTTCAGAGGAGTGAAGCTTAAGGTAGTCGGAATATTTGACGGTGAACTGGTTAATGGAATAAAAGAGCCTGATGGTAGCTTTTTCCTACCCATGTATATTCTCCCCGGCTTCGAAAGTGGCCCCCAGCCAGTGCCTGCTGACAACCTCCTGATAACAAATGCTTTTGTTGCTCAGAGATTAGGCGGCTACGTTTCCGCGCTCTACTGCACATTCAAAGACAATGCGGAGGCTAGAGAGTTTTCGAGAAGACTAGCTTTACTCGCTAACTATTCAGTTATAACTATGCCGAGTTCAGAGGGCATAACTTACTATTTTAGAGGGGGCTCCGTGGAGGTCTTCGGCACGTCGGTGCTTGTTCCGATGGTTATTACTGTGTTAAACATCACGCTGCTTTTCTACACGCTGGTTTATGAAAGGAGGAATGAGATATTTATCTTTTCATCCGTAGGGTTGAACCCTACTCATATTTCAAGCCTGTTCATAGTTGAGGCAGGAGTATTTGGGTTCATCGGCGGAGGAATCGGCTATATATTGAGCATGATGACGTTTAAAGTGTTCGAGGTCTCCAACGTAATTATACCTATTGACGTGAAAGCCACCCCTATAGATATGCTATCCCTGATAATGATGTCGTCCCTGACAGCCATGATTTCCTCAACCATCCCTGCCTTGAAGGCTGCTAAAATAGCTACACCCTCGCTCCTAAGAAGATGGAGAATAGAAGAGAAAACAGTTAGGGAAGGAGTATGGATGGTTCGAATCCCGGTGAGAATCCCTTCAGAGAAGGTTGAAATGTTCGTCAACTATCTTTATGAAAGACTGCCTCAAAGCAGTACAGCATTAGAACTAGTGATTTCAGACGTTGCGCGCGAGGAAAAGCTGGATGAGAATGGGAATGTTTCATACTCGGTAAGCTTCAAATACGGTAAGGGAGGTAACAGGCCTTTTACAGCCCTCACCACGATTGAGGTTAAGAAGGACGGTGAAGATTACGCGGCTTACGTGCATGCAAAATCCCTCTATGCGGTTTTGCTCGAGTCAAACGCCCATGAAGTCATAACCCATGTTAGGAAGCTAGTTCTCGAATGGTCTACATTAAGGTTTAACGTGGCTGTTGTCGTAGGTGAGTCAATAGAGTATGCTGCAATGATTGTTAGAAAATACCGGCCTCAGTTTTTAATCGTCTATTCAAGAACGGATGTAGGCAGTAGGGTAAGAGAATTGCGTAAGAGAGTTAGGTCTGAAGGCATATGGCCTCCGACGATTGAGGTTAGGAGAGTTGAGTCGAGAGATGTGAATATGCTTGTTGAGAAGCTTTCCGAAGAAATCCTTAATATAGACGCCATATGTTTAGACTCGGATGATGGTTTATTAAGCTCAGCGCTTGCAATAGCGGCGATACGGCTGAACAAAAACATCATAACCTTTGATGCTGAAGGAAAGATGTATGAAATTTCGGCAAGAAGGTTCATTGAAAAACCTTAAGTCCGTTAATCGGCTTCACCTTTAAAAATATCTAACCTTTACGAAATACGTTCAAAGTAAGCCTGTTTCATGACGTAATCTCTAAACCAGTTTCCGTAAGAGCTTCGTAAACTGTAAACTTTTTATAAAGGGGTTTTGATGAAAAAGTGTGGTCTACATAAAAAACAAGCTACCAGCGTATATTCTCATTAACTACCCAGTTATTAATCTGTTAATAATCCTTGTCGAGCCGTTTTTAACCATCCGTTTCCCTTCAGGAAGCATCGACAAGACGGGGATCCTGAAGGTATTTTTCCTAAGCCTTGTTCAAGGAATAACGGAATGGTTTCCTATCTCAAGCACAGGACACCTAGTTGTAGTGCAGGAACTGCTTAAGATAAACGTCTCCGTTGCCTTCGATGTAATGCTTCACCTCGGAACCCTTGTCGGGGTAATTCTGTTTCTGAGAGAGGATTTACAATCAATCCTTAAAGCAGCGTTAAGGCTTGATTTCTCGGAAGAAGGCAGGATGCTAATATACTTGGTTCTCGGGACAATTCCCGTCGGCTTAGTGGGCTTCTTTCTCAAAGGTTTCTTCGAATCTATGTTCGAAAGCCTTTTCGCAACCGGGGTTGCAATGCTTCTCAACGGTTTAATCCTGTTTTCAACGAGGCTTGCTAAACCTAGGAGGAGACTAAATGCCTTAGATTCGTTTCTAATCGGGGTTTCCCAGGCTGCTGCAATCACACCCGGAATCTCCAGAACCGGAATAACTGTTTCAACTGGTCTACTTCTGGGAATTGATAACGATGAGGCCTACCGGTTCTCCCTGCTCCTATCAATCCCAAGCATAATTGGCGGAAGCCTCGTTAAGCTTCAGGAAGTTAGTTTTGAACAGGAGTACTGGATGATTGCTCTGGGAGTTCTTGTGACCGCTGCCGTCGGCTACATTGCCCTAGGGAGGGTTAAGAAATATGTTGTTAAACAGAGCTTCCATAAGTTCGCCTACTACTGTCTATCAGTTGGAGCAATTATCCTCCTCTTAAGCATCCTGCAAATTTCTTGAAAACAGGATTGGCGGCCCCGCGGCCACGATTAAAAAATAGTTTTAAATAAGAGTGCTTCAAAACCTTCAAGCAACGCTCTTAAAAGAGGGAAATAGGGATTGGGCTTTGAACACGAAGAGGGGAGGCGAATCCTCTTCCGTTTCATAGAGGATAATCCGGAGTACACCATATTAAGCGACCCCGATCTGGACGGTATTTTCGCAGCCTCAATGACAGCAAGGGCTCTAGGCGGGGATTTTTCAAGGATCCATTATCCCAAGCCAAGCGAGATCGATACTGTTAAAGCGTGTAGAAGCATACTTATAGAGCTTCCTTTAAGCAAGGGCTTGACCTACGTCGGGAGCAATGTTTTGCTGGATCACCATGGTCCAGCGCCGTTAATAGCGCTTTACAACGGCTCCAGGAAAACCAAGGAAATACTGTTTAACAGTGGGCTTAGAAGCGTTTCAAGGCTTATTTTAGAAGTTTTCAGAGACCTTCTCGAGTTAAACGAGGACGGAACCAGGATGCTGGAGGCTGTTGACGAGATAGATTCTGGAAACATGGTTTCAGAGCTGGCTGTAAAGATGAATAAAGCATTCCTTTTGAACAGCATGAGGGAAGATGTTAGAATCAGCCTCTCGCGCATGGTTTACGAGTCGGACTGGAGCAGTATTCTGCAATGGGTTGAAGGCGAGCTCAGCAGGTGGAGCCTCGTGGAGAACAGGATTGAGAAGCTCAGAGGCTCCATGGGCAGAATAGGCAGCATCACATACTTCACGTACGACGTTACCGACCAGCTTGAGGCCGCTGCCAGAAGAATGCTAATGTTCGAGCTAGGGGGGAGTGAAAAAGTGGTTGTCTGCGTAGGCTTGAGGAAGGGTAAACCGGTCTCAGCAACCATAGCTGCACGCGGCTTAGACCTGAACAAGGTTTACGTGGAGCTATTGAAAAAAAATGGTGTGAAAGCAGGCGGTAGGTCGAACATAGGTGGCATCCAGTTTAAACAGGAGATTAATCTTGAAGACGCGTTAAACTTAATCAGGATGGCTGTGGAAGGCGAAGGCTGATCATTTACTGTTTAAAACGTTGTATTCATAATGCTTGCTTAAGAGGTATGCTTCAGCCTCCATCCTGTGCTTCATTCTTCCAATGTCCCTCCAGAAGACTCCCTCAGGTATCCTGTACGCTAATACTTTCCTACCGTCTTTAATCATCAGCCTGATCGTGTCGGTTATCCAGTATTCTCCAGCTGGTGAAACAGGAGTCCTCCTAATATAGGGGAAGACTTCGCGCGTGAAGACTATTGGGCCTGAGTTGACAGCGAACATATCGTCAACCTTAGTTTTCTCCACCTCCTCCCCAGTGGCCTTCTCCAGAATATCGATTACTTTACCGCTTTCGGTTCGAACAATACCGTAATCCTTATACTCTTTCATCATATAGATCCCCATGGTAACGTCAGCCTTCTCCTTCTCGTGCAGCTCAATCTCACTCCTCAGGAAATCATACGGGTGGAAAAAAGAGTCGCCGTAGATCACTATGAAATCATCATTAACCCATTCCTCAGCCACTTGGATTGCCTTCGCCGTACCCTTTTTCTCCTCCTTCTCACCTAGGTCCTGATATATATAGGAGAGGGCAATGTTAAACCTGGAGCCATCCCTAAGGTACTCGAATATCTGCCACTTGCCCTCTCCAAGCACTATAAAGGCCTTTTTAACCCCGGCGTCTGCAAGAGCCTTCACGTTATACTCTATCACGGGGCTCTCCCCGATCAGGGACATTTCCTTATTTATCGCGTTAGAATAAGGCCGCATCCTGGTGCCCTTGCCAGCAGCCAAGATTAAACCGATCATCGTCAAGTATAAAGCTAGGCTTAATACTTAAGGATTTTGCGTTAAATTAATACTTAAGGACTGTTCAGACCGCGGATGAGACTGAGCGTTCCCCAGTCCTTTAAAAAAGCTTAATTAGTGCCATTGACATACATATGTTTAAATCCACGATGGCTTCCATAGAGGGAGAGAGCCGCATTGCTCTAGAAGGGGGTTCTAAAGAGTTTGAAAAGCTTCAGGAAGAGCTTGCCGAATACGGTTTAACTGATAACGAGGCTAAGGTTTTCATACATCTTTTAAAACTAGGGCCGATGAAGGCAAGTGAAATAGGCTTATCGCTGGGCATCTCTAGGACGGAGGTGTACAACATACTGACAAGCCTTCAGAACAAGGGTATTATAGAAGCCAGCCTAGACCGCCCCGCAAAATTCTCGGCAATAGGCTTTGAAAAAGCACTTGACATCCTGATAGAGGCGGAGAGGAGAAGAATAATTACGATGGAGAAAAGCAAGGAGGAGCTCATGGAAATATGGAAGACAGTCCATGTACCTTCTAAAGTGGAGGAACAGGAGAAGCTTCAGCTTTTGAAAGGCATAGAACAGATTTACGCGAGGCTTTCAGACATGTTGGATGAGGCTAAGGAGGAGGTTAACATCGTAGCCCTCAGGACGGAGCTCGTCAGAGCCTATAACGCTGGGATCCTGCAGAAGCTTCGCAACCTGAGTAAAGACAATGTCCGCATCCAAATACTCACACACGGTATTTCAGGCGCGTCGAGCATAACGTCGTTCCTTAAGAAGCACGCCGAGGTTATAGAGGTTAAGACGATGAGCATTTCAGCACCCTGCTTCATAATCGTGGACAACAAGCAGCTCCTTCTGTTCACTAAGCCTCCAGGTGTTAGCCGGGCTGAGAGAAAGGAGGCCACGGCGATCTGGACCAATAGCGAGGCATTGGTTCAGTCACTTAAGAAACTGTTCAGAAGCATGATGCAACCTGAGGAAGTGTCGGCCAGGATGCTTCCGGTTGAACAGGAGTTAAAGATGAGGGAGGAAGAGTATGCCTCCTTCAAGAAGCAGCTCTCACAATACCTTTCAATGGTTGGGCTGCAGGTTGAGGATAACATAAAAATAACCGGTAAATCAGGGATTACACACGTGTTTGACATAGGTGTTTTAAACGGAGATAAGCCGATTGTCTGCGATATTGTTTTCGACGTGACTGATGTTTCCGTCACATACATAGTGGGATTCTACACTAAGAAGAACGATGTTGAAGACATGATTAACGGGGCAACTCTAATAGTTAAGCCGAAGCTGACTGAGGACGCGAGACAGCTGGCCAGCTTCTACGCGATCCGAGTGATTGAGCTCCAGCCTTCTTAAGGATTGTTTGACGGATTCTTTATTCTGTTCAGCCTCGTGAAACAAGATGTTAAAGGATAGCGTTTTCAAGGGGCTTACTAAGAGGGAGGCAGAAGACCTTGTAAACGCGGTTAAGCACGACAAGTACTGGAGGATAAGCCCTGTAAACAGGGAATTCATATGCGTAGTAGCGTTGTCAAGGGCGAGGGTAAAGTCTAGACGGGGAATGTATGCTAGGGCAACGCATTTCGGCAGGGTGGAGGTTTCTAAGGATGCAGCAAACTTTTGCAGAAAGTGGAGGATTCTTCTTGTAGACACTAGGAGAATGCTTGCAGTATCCGTTTTAACTTGGAGAGCGTTCAACATGATTGTTTCAAAAAAGCTTGGCTTAGAGGTCTGCGCCATGCTACTGGCCGGCAGGATTCCATCCTACTTTAACACAAGCACTGTGCTAGATCTCTGGAAAACGTCTGTAGGAGTAAGCGGCTAACCATAATACTTTAGACTTTTTTCAAAAGGGACTCGTAAAGGCTTACGATCCTACTCCAGTCATACTTGGAAGCATTGTTAATGCACGCCTGCCTCATGTCCCTCTCCATCGCCTCCAGGGTTTTTTCGGCGATTTTCTCAGGTGAAACGGAGCATGTGAAACCGTTTAAACCTTCTTCAACCAGGCTACAGGCCGCGTTCCTCTCATGCCTAACCGTTACGACAGGCAGGCCGCACGCGTTCGCTTCTAAAACAACGATTCCGAAGCCCTCCCTTGTCGAAGGGAGTATAAACACCTTCGAAGACTTCATGCAGGCTATTACCTCGTCATGATCCGCAAGAAACCCTTTAAACACAATGTTCCCCCTTACTCCAAGCTGTTCGGAAAGGCTTACGAGAGCCTGTTTCTCCGGCCCGTCGCCTATTATCACGCATTTAACGTCTGGAACACTATCCTTTAGAATCTTTACAGCCCTAATAATCATGTCAACGTTCTTTTCTTTCACCAGCCTGCCTACGAAAACCAGGTCTGACTCCTCGCCACTCTTTTGAATCCCCATTATATGTTCAAAGTCTATCCCGTTCGGAATCACCTCGGCGTTAACACCGACGCTCTCCAGGCTTCTCCTCGTCACGCCTGATACGGCAATATGCGTGTTTGTAAGCTTTAAGACAGCCCTTTCAACAGCCCAGCCTGCAAGCCCCTTGGGACCCAGGTATTCAAACCAGTAGCTGCCCCAGAGCTCATGCCAAGTCACCGCCATGCATGCCCCCGCAGTCATGGAGCGGATCTTGGAGGAGAAGCAGGAGAAATACGGGAAAGCCTGAACATCTATGAAGTCGACCTCACGCTTTAAGCCGGAGAGCAGTTTAAGCCCAAAGTATAATGCTTCACTTATCGAGCGCTTCCCATTAACGTAAAGAGGCCTCCCGCCTCCAACCCCGTGAAGCAGAATACCGTCGAGACTCCTTTCTCCACCACCCCACCATTCTAAGCTGAACCAGTGTACTTCATGCCTGCGGGACAGCCTCCTCCCAAGCTCGTATATTCTCCTCTCTACTCCTCCTTTAACCCAGGGGTACACCGCGTCATAAACGAAGGCGATCCTCATACGGTCTCCCGCTTCCAATAACGTTAAAGCAGCAACATG
>JAFNIQ010000101.1 GCA_017601395.1 Candidatus Brockarchaeota archaeon | reverse complement strand
TTCTCAAAGATGTTCGACGAAAGCAATCTTAATCCCGTGGTCACTCGCATAGTCTAGAATGGGGAGCCACCTCTCCCTGAATATTTTGAAATAATTGTTCCAAATCTCCTCGTTCGTCGGTGGAAAATTATACCATTTTCCCCACTCCGGCACCCCGGTGAAGCCGCATACCACGGGGACGTTCAGCGTTTGCGCGGCGTCTATTGTCTTCTTCATCCTGCTGACGCCGTATTCGATTTTCTCCTTGGGCGTCCCTTTGAACCAGATGTCTGTGGATTCGTCTAGTGGTCCAAGTATGAGCTGGCTTTCAAGATGGTTGCTTAAGGCGGATATTTGCATCCCGTACTTGGCGATTATGCTTCTTATTTCGCTCGCCCCACCCGTGGTCACTTGATCGATGTTAATGTGGTTCGAACCCTTCCAGCATGCTAGTTCAACAGCCTCATAGCCTAGGGAGGAAACGTATTCCAGCGTCTTATCCAGCGGCCGATCGTTGTACAGAACCGTGAAAATACCTATCTTCATCTTCCAACACCAGGTTTTTAAATAAGTGTCTGCCGAATATAAATATATCTCCAGTTGAAAACCGGGTTTAACAGTGGGGCGATTGAAGTATTGATAGTTCTCATGGGGGATGCTAGCCCGGGTGAGCTAGCCTTCCTCCCGGGATGCCTCTCCCAAGTCTTCAAAGTGCGTTTCAAAACGAGTGGAGAAGTAGTCAGGCTGCCGCCCTATGCCTACGATAAGACGAGGAGACAGTATAACTCGACGCTTCTGCTGGAGTATCTAGCTTTATCTAATCCCGGGGGCTACGCGAAATACCTTGGGGTTACGGAGGCTGACCTCTACGCCGGGAGGCTGAACTTCGTCTTCGGAGAGGCGGTTTTAAACGGCCAGTACGCCGTCGTCTCGCTACACAGGCTTAGGCCAGAGTTCTACGGCAACCCGCCTGACAGGAGGCTTTTCGAAGCCAGGGTTCTCAAGGAGGCTGTTCACGAGCTCGGCCACACTTTCGGCTTAACCCACTGCGAGAACCCTGAGTGCGTAATGCACTTCAGCAACTCAATAATAGACACTGATGTTAAGAAGGCTCAGCCGTGCTTAAACTGCCAAGTTAAACTCTTTAGGAAGATCTTCCAGCAACCTTATAAGCGATCAGAGTTAAACTCGTAGTGATGGGGAGGATTTCCACTCATATTTGTGGAGATGCTGGTCCATGGGACGAGTACAATCCTTTCAAAGCGACTCGGCAGGAGCATGCGCCGGAGATCCTGTTCCTGTTGAACTTGGGGCCTCTCAGTTGAGTGAGCTTTCAAGCAGGCTGGGCATAGGGGTCGAGACCGTCAGCAGGCTGCTTCAAGACCTCTCCAGGATTAACGCTGTTGGTGAGAAAGATGGGAAATGGATGTCCTGTCCCCATATTCACGAAGCAGGATATCCGTCTGGTTTCCGAGAAAACATGGAAGCCCGCTGTGAGGCTCGCGGAGGAGATAATGGGGATGGGGTTGAAGCTTAGGGAGCAGCTGGCCGAGCTTTCTTGCGCCAGGCAGGTTGAAACCGGTATGCTCATGTTCGCCGTCGTCGGCTGTTTCATCCTAGACTGGAAAAACTTAACGAGAAGGACTTAAGCCTCTGCGGTAGGAAGCAGCAGCCCGGCGGCCGCAGATACGTCCTGCTGGGAAGGGAGGAGGATGCGGGGGAAGGCTTGTATGATAAGATGTACTGGGGTAGCCATAGCAACAGGTTCGGCAGAATCGCTTTCACAAGCTTTGGCGACCATGCTGGCTACAGGTACGCATTCCCGGACCTGGCTTGGAATCTTGACTCGCTGATTCTAAGACGGGAGGAAAACAGGCTGCCCGACTGGCTCAGGGGGAAGATCACAGAAGCATTCAACGTTTTCCAGACTGGGTGCATGCTTGAGCTTGGAAGAATACTTCTACTGCTAAACAATGAGGGACCGATGAGCGCGTCACTATTGGGAGAGAAACTTGGCTTGGAGAAGGAGCAGGCGGAAAGCCTACTGAAGCTGTTAGCCGACATGAAATATGTTTCTCTCAGCGGGGAGAAGGTGGTGCTGAACTACCCTGTTTTCACAGCCAGCGACAAGACTGTTGTTGAGGATGTTTGGCGAATCCTGTCTGGGCTGGTTGAGAAGGAGGCTTGCGAATACTTTAACTCTCTACGAGCCGAGCTGGCTGAGATAACTCCGATATGCATGGGGATTGACCCGAGGGAAATATATACTGACGTGTGGCACTGGGTCTTCGTGGGCCAACCGGATCATGGCTGAAAGAGGCTTCTTCGACCCACCTAGGGAAAGAGAAGGGGAGGGCAGGTATATTGCTTGGATCGAGGAAGACTGCACGCACTGATTAACCGTTCTCGATAGGCTTAGGCGTCAACCTATTGCTGCAGAGTACTCTGGTCAAGTTCCTTGTCATACTTTCCCCTGTATGCTTGAACCAGAACGTAGGCCCGTCGCGCGAATAAAGGCATTGTCCAAATCATGAAAAGCGCTACGTAAACCGTTTGGGTAACGATGTCCGATGGAGGCCTATCATACGCGTAGAAAAACGCGGATAAGAACCATAATGCCCAGGCGAGTGAGAGCGCTAGGAGGGCTGAGAAAAGCATTATTCTCCGCCTAGCCCTGAACTGCGTGATCAACACTCCTAGAAGATAATGGATTGAGAGGAATAGGAAGCTGCCTAGAAGCATTATGATGCTTAAATTAGGGATCCATACGCAGGCTCCTAGAAAAAGCAGGCCACCCATTATAATCCACCCTATGGACCAGGCTGACAGCTTGTAGATTTCCCAAGGCGAGTAGTACCCCTTGTAAAGGTTGCTGGATTTTTCTATTATTCGCTTCTCAAACTCAGTGTATCGGATGACGGAATTTTTCCTGGTCTCTTGGTCATCCTGCATGCTAATATTTAAACATAATGTATAGTTATAAATTTTTACTTTCAAGCGCACACTTTTCCCAAGTCATATTAGCTGTCCATCCGCTGAAAATTCATTCTCTCGTTTCCCCATCCTCCCTGAGCAGAAGCCTCTTTGAAATAATTTTTGCCAGCTTCTCTTCTTCTAAAGCCTGCTTCTCCTCAAAAGTATCCTCATCCGGAACCCATTCCGGCTTAAACCCTCTCTCCTTGAAAAACTCTCTTATGGCTCTCCTCAACGCGCCCACCGCGAGAACGCCACAGTGCAGCTTGACAGCGGGTAACCCTCCAACCTCGTTCGCAACGTCTTTCCAGCTTATCCTCCAAGCCTCCTCGAGACTCTTACCCTTCACCATTTCTGTGAGCATGCTCGCCGTAGCTATGTTTGCCGCACACCCATAAGATTCAAAGCTCGCCCGGGTTATAATCATGTTCTCATCAATCTTGAGGTAGAACGCTATCATGTCTCCGCACGCTGGGCTTCCAGCTGTGGCTGAAACAGTAGCGTCCTCCATCCTCCCAAGGTTCTTGGGGTTCCTGAACAGTTCAAGGATCTTCTGGCTATAGGGTAGTGGGGCTCTCGACATATTAAATCCTCCTCGTCGGGCTCATGGCCCTTATTCTTTCGACGGCCGGCTTAAAAGCCTCTAAAACGTACTCTATATCCTCGACGCTGTGATACCTTGAAACCTTCATGAGGATGCTTCCGTGAGCAGCCTCGTACTCTCTCCCTATGGCTGTTAAAACGTGGCTTGGCTGGAGTATTCTTCTAGTGCACGCGCTTCCGCTTGAAACATATACTCCTTTGAAGCTTAGCTCGATTGTTAGGGATTCGCCCTCGCAGTGTAGGAAGCTTATGTTAACGTTGTCCGGAGCCCTCTTCCCCCCAATGGGGCCGTTTAGAAGAGTCTCCTCGATGCTTAGGAGGCCGTTAATCAGCATGTCTCTAAGCTTTCTCATCTTGCTGACGTTCCCTTCGAAGTCTTTAAACGCCAGCTCCGAAGCCTTTTTGAAACCGACTATTAGCGGCGTGTTTTCAACACCGGGCCAGAGGGGCTGGGTCCCAATGGGGCCTTCGATTATTCTTTCAACTTCAACCCCGCTCCTCACGTAGAGCGCAGCCACGCCCCTTGGCCCCATAATCTTATAGCTGCTGAGGCTCAGCAGGTCCACATCCATGTCCTTAACGTTGAAGCTTATCCTCCCGTAGGCGTCTGAGGCATCCATGTGTACAGTCACATCCGGGTTCCCCTCCCTAGCTGTCTTCACGATCTCCCTGAACGGCTGTATTGTTCCAATCTCGTTGTTAACCATGCTCATGCTCACCAGTACGGTGTCTCTGTTAACAGCCTTGGATAAAGCCTCAAGATCCACGAAGCCCTCCGGGTCGACTGGAACCCTAACGACTTCAAAACCCTTTTTCTCAAGCCTTTCAACCGGCAGCAGGATGGTGAGAGGGTCTACGGATGAGACAACTATTCTACCGGTTTTTCCTACCGCGGTCCCGAAGATGGCTAGGCTGTTCACCTCCGCCTCGCCGCTTGCGAAGCACAGCTCCTCCGGCGAGGATCCTCCTATCAGTCTCGTAATGAATCCTGCCGCATCCATGATTGTTTCATAAGCCTCCCAGCCCTGCTTATGGGTTAGCGTTGGGTTCCCGTATGCTTTGGAAGAGAAGTAGGGCAGCATTTCTTGAAGAACCTCCACTGGGACGGGTGTTGAGTTCTCCAAGTCAAGGTAGACCTCCTTCTCCACCGTGCTGTGATACTTTACAAGGTCCCTGATGTTTTCAAGATGTTTCAATCCTGAATAAGCATATATACGGGTTATATAAACATCTCTCGAATTTTAACACGGTCCGCCGGTTGTAAGGCTGAATGGGCTTTCAATAGAATTGTGAGGGTGGTGGTGGCGGCGGCGGGGCTGAAGGCTTCCATGTTAAGCCAAGAATGCTTCCGACGACGCATAACAGGAGGCCTATTATGAAGCCCCCTCCGATGAAGAAGCTTATTATTGAAAAAACCAGAACTATGAGCGAACCGGTTGTAACCCTGCTCTTATCCTCAGAATTAATCATGAATGCTCCTGCTAGAACGATTACTCCAATAACCAGTCCCCCGATGCCTAATAGAAAAACCAGGCTGCCGAGCCTAGGTAGAAACACTCCTAAAGCCCTTCCGGAAACACCTAGTGCTACGCCCACTAGGGTTGTGAAAAAAGCAAGGATTAAAGCGTTCAGAATGATTAGGGCTGCTCCGATTAACGACAGTATGAAGGCCGCCGTGGGTTTCTCAGCCATTTTTCAAAAAGTCTTGAAACAAGACGCTTATAAGTCTTGCTTGAAGAAACCGCTTTTGTTTCAAGTTTTATTCTAAAATATTTCCGCATCCTCATGTAACAGGTCATGAGTGTTTCCAACGCGCCGAGATCCCCATGGCTGCCCATGCTTCACCCGTCAAACCTGTGCTCAACACGCTTGTAACTTTACGCCCCATCCTTTAAAGGTGTTCGCAGGCCCTAAAACAGTAGAATCGCTCCACTTCGAGAGTTCTCTAAGGCCAATGTAGCAGCATACGGCTGCGATAGGTTAAGTTTTCACTCTCGCTGTAGAGTTGAAAAGAAACCCTGATTCTAACAATCCCTCCCCGGCTGGCTTATCCTTCTTCGCGCGCGGCTTCACTGACACGTGGATATCTAAGTTTTAGAAAAACCGGAAAACTATAATACGCCAGTTTTAGTGAGCACGTGTATACTCAGCATGAGGTAGAATATTG
>JAFNIQ010000100.1 GCA_017601395.1 Candidatus Brockarchaeota archaeon | reverse complement strand
TAGCGCCTCTCGAAAGGAACGCAGTATACGTTATGCTGGGTCCAGACGCTACGCTCTATATTCTTGATCCCCTAGTCAACGTGTTCGGAAAACTCAGTCAGGCACGAGGTGCCGTGAATGCTCCATCAACCGATGGAAGAGATGTCTCGCCATAATAGGCAGGTGTGAGTGTCTTGCGACGCTAAGCCCAAGGACTGGAAGAGATTGGAAAGTTTGCTGCTTGCAAATGGACGTTCATCCCCTTTCAGCCCCATAGATTACATTTTGGCTTGCGCCGCTTTAAAAAGCCTTGAGAACATGTCTTGCGTTGTCCAAATTTCACGTAAGGAATGCCGATTCATGCTGAAGGTGAAACGGGTGCTGAGTGAAGTAAAAAGAGCATGCTGGATACGCAGGTGTTTCTGAAGAATTAGGGCAAAATTTGGACGAAATTTGGACAAAAGGTATTTAAGTTCTCATCGTCAGTAGTGTGCTGAGAGGAGAAATGTTTAAGGATCTATTGATCCCGCCTAAAAAAGGGGTCACCCGCTTCGTGTTCTTGGGTGGGAAGGGGGGAGTCGGCAAAAGCACTTTGGCAGCAGCCATAGCCCTGGGGCTTGCTGAAGAAGGCTATAGGGTTCTTTTAGCCTCTACAGATTTACAAAAAAGCCAGAACGATATTCTCTTGCAAGACATAGGGAGTGATGAAACTAGGGTCAACGGGTTCGATAATTTTATGGCGATCAACATAGACGCGAAGGAAAGCATTCGCAAGCATCAACTAGAAGTCCTTAAGAAGATCGGTAATTTAAAAGGTGACGAGGCGGAGATTCTTTTTCTAAAGGAGTATTGGGAGAAGAACCCGGTATTACCGTGCGAAACAGCGTCTTACAATGTCTTTGTGGATTACATGAATTCCGATGAGTATGAAGTCATCGTCTTCGATACCGCTCCGGGGGGTCATAACCTCGACATGATCAGCTATCCGTGGAAGCATCTAGACCGCCTTAAGAAAAGCATAACGGTGAAGAAGGAGGTCGCGGACTTAACGGGCAAGGTCGCAGAGATCGAGCTTCTTGAGAAGTTCGCTGAGGAGAACATTAAGGCGATAGAAAAACTATCGTCTGAGGCGACCAGCTACCTGTTGGTATTACATCCCGAAATGCTACCAGTTTACGAGGCTAAGAGGATCCTAGATTCCCTTAGGCCATACGGCATACCTGTTAAGGGTTTAGTATTGAACGAGGTTCTTCCAGAGGAGGTTTGCACAAACCCCTTCTTTAAAGAAAGGAGGAAACTGCAAGAGAAATACATAAAGATGGTTAGGGAGGAATTTCCAAATATGGAGATAATAGAGGTTCCTCTAATAGAGACAGAAGTCGTCGGAATCGAAAAGGTTAAAAGGATTGCTAAAGCGATTATGAGCGCGCCCTGAGGTGAGGAAGCATGGGCGAAGAGAAACAGATTGGGAAAGTCGTGCTGGATATTTTTCCTACAGGAATCTGTGGGTGTGGACAGCGGGAAAGGGAAAATGTGGATTTGTACAGACTAGTTAACGCTGTTCTTCATGATTTCAAAGACAAGGTTGTTGTGAACATAGTGGAATACGGGACGAAGATTGACGAGGCCTTTCTGAAACTGAACCAGATCTTGGAAAACAGCGGCAAAAAGAAGCTCTCAACGCTAGGCCTAGGACCCCAACTGCTTAGGAACCTTATTCCACTGATCGCCATCAACGGAAAAATCGCTTTCGCGGCAAGCGTGCCGAGTAAGGAGGCATTATACGCAAAAATTAACGAGGCGTTGAACGAGAAGGCGTAAGGCCGTGGACGCTGTTCAAATCATCGATGTTGTAAAGCATTATGGCAATGTTTTAGCACTCGATCACGTTAACCTTAGCGTCAAAGAAGGTGAGTTCTTCGGCCTCCTAGGTCCAAATGGTGCGGGAAAAACCACGCTCATACGTATCCTCACCGGTCTCACCGCACCGACCTCGGGCAGGACATTGATTTTAGGATACGATGTCCTTAATGAACCAGTCAAGGCGAAAAAACAGTTCGGACTTGTTCCTGAGATCTCTAACGTTTATGACGACTTGACCGCCTGGGATAACCTGATGTTCATGGCCAAGCTGTACGGAATTCCGGAGAGGGAAAGAGAGGAGAGAGCTATGAAACTTCTGGAAGCTCTCGGGTTGAGAGAAAGGGTTGACAGTCCGGTTAAGCAATTTTCTAAGGGCATGAGAAGGAGGTTGGCCATCGCAGCAGCCTTAATCCATGAGCCACGTATCCTGTTTCTAGATGAACCTACCAGTGGCTTAGATACTCAAAGCTCAAGATTTATTCGTGAGGTGCTTCGAGAATTGAATAGAAAAGGAATGACTATTTTCCTAACAACTCATTTCATTGAGGAGGCAGATCAGCTATGTAAGAGGGTAGCCATATTGGATAAAGGAAAGATATGCGTTGTAGATACTCCTGAGAACTTGAAGGCTTCTCTCCAAGAAAAAGAAGCATTAGAGGTTATATTTAACTCCCCAACAAGCATCGATGAAGAAGAGTTTAAGAAGCATTGTAGTGGAATCGTAAGACTTAGTGAAAACAAATTCCGATTCTATGTCAGTGACTCATCCTCGATCCTGCCCCTCCTCGTGGATTTTGCAAAAAACAAGGGCCTAAAAATATTATCGGTAAACACGTTGAAGCCGATTCTTGAGGACGTATTCATCAAGTATACTGGCATAGATCCTCTGATGGCAGAAAGGATGGAACAGCTGAGGTATAAGAGGTGAAATGAAAATGGAAGAGCTATACGAAATGCTTCAAAAATCCAGCATCATCGCCCTGAACGATATTAAGCTCTACTACTTCAAGCCACCATCCATATTCTTTGGGATCATGCTTCCACTTATCCTCTATTTCGCATTTACACTTGGCAGGCCTTGTGTCACGGAAGCGTACCGCTTGACGGGCGTAGTTGCAGTGTCAGTCTTCTTCGGCGCCTCAACGCTTGAAGCGGTTGTCTTACCCATGGAAAGGAGGACAAGAACGTTCGAACGACTCGTTTCTGCACCATTATCCTTAGAAGCGCTCCTCATCGGAAAAATGGCTTCAGGAGCCATTTTCGGAATAGCTTTGGGGTTTGTGATGGCCACAATCCTTATTCTGGTAGGTCCAGCATGGCAATGGACAGGTTTCTCCGCTGGGTTATCCTTATCGCCAATACCTTTCATACTTACTATAATTATCTCAGCCATCAACTCTTCCTCCCTCGGCTTGCTCCTTTCAGTTCGTGCAGGTGATGTTGCAGATGCGATGATGCCCCTTAACTTCCTACGTTTCGTAATGATATTCCTATCCGGAGTCTTCATACCTCTTGAAGAAACCTACATGTTCAACCCATCTCTCGCCCCCCTAGCCTACTTATTGCCTTTAACTTATTCTGTTGACGCGTTGAGACAAACCACATTCGGTCCTATCGATTTATGGAAACTATTGATTGACTTAGTAATTCTTATCGTATTCTCAATAGTCTTAATCTTCACTGCCATTGAATTAGTGAAGCATAGCATGCGCTAAAAATGTTTGAAATCTGGTTAAAGATGGGCAAAAAACAGCGGTATCCGCCTAAGCTGGAAGGGAAGACTTTAAAGATACTTATTGCTGTTATAATAACTATCTCATCGGAGGTTGGCAAGAGTTGCAGGAAAAAAAAGTTTTAATAGCAATGTTGCTGATAGCAGTGGGATCAGCGCTATTTATGTCTGGGTTTGAAACTGAGGAGAAACAGGCTAGATTACGCGTAACTGCGGGAAATGTTCTGTACAACGCCACTCTTAATGTAGAACGGTTTGGATACTGGGCAAAGGAAATCATGTTAAATGCGAGCACTACTTTGCTCATCTCCGCCGATGTGACAGGATTGGACGGGAACGAACAGATACATTGCATTGACTTTTATGTTTTGAATAACGCTAGCTACTTCACTTGGCTGCAAAAGCATGTGGAGCATAAGGAACGGGCTTCATGGTTCAAGTGGGAGGAAGGCTTAAAATACATTTGTGAAACTGTAGATAAAACCGGCAACTATGTACTCAAAATCAACCGTACGAACAACTATTACTTCATATTGGATAATAGTGGAAGATGCGCTAAAAAAGTATTCTTCAGAATTCTTGATGTGGAAGAAGTCGAGACAGAATCTTCAAGTGAAAATCAGCCGCCTACATGGGTCTCACTGAGTGGAATTATTTTACTAGCGCTAGGGTTTACGCTCCTACTCTATGGGTTTCTAACCGGAAGACGCTCTAAACTTACTTGAGAATTGAAGCTAACTTTTTCTAAAGAATACACGCTATTGATGAATAGTTATATGAATGAGTGATGTGATCTAACACCGCGAGCTAATGAGAAACGATACGCCACTTTAACTCAAGCAGCGTAATCCCTATAGTCAAAGGTTAAGCTAAGATTCTAAACAGACTTCTTAGTGTGTGAAGCAGTACCGGCGAAACTAAAAATAAAACATAAATGTAACAATTCACCTCGGCCTTCAATTAAGTCGATTAAATTTTCAAATAGCAATAGTTCATGCAATTTCAAATTTAAATAGCTTTGCCGCCCTCATCCTGAACCGCAATATTATGAGTTGGCCTGTTTCACATCCTAGATCCACCTTCCCCTTCCAAGTTACAGGAATAATCAGATAATCGCCATTCATCAGGTCTGCATCGGAGAAGCTTCCGCAGCAAGTTGACCTCGATCGTCCGCCACTTTCACCAGAGCCTGTCCAGCCTCTTTATCTGCACATTTAAAAGCAATTTTCGTCTATCGGGATCAGTTGGTGAGTTGAAAATTCCCCGCCTTCTAACGTCTCTAAAAGCCGCTAAACGCCCTTTAGGCTACCAAGCATAGGTGATGGTCCTCATCGGACGGCCTCTAGGATATTTTATATATTTTAAGGAACGGGAAAACCTACATACGGTAGACCAACTCAGTCGCCGGGTAACGGAATCGGCTCTCCTGAAGCGGGGAGTGGAGGAAAGAATAATAAGAGTTTATCTCGCTCTGAAGCCAGCCGGATTACAATGCGAGCAAGGCTTCGCTTTTTCTAACCTGCTGCGTTACCGGGTCGACTTCGAGTCCCAAGCTTTCCAATCCATGTAAACCTAAGACGTTTCCATCTTTTTCTTCTGCAAAGACTACCAGAGTAGGTGCCTCCTCCCCCTCATATTCCATAAGTATGTGTCCAACCTCCCTCTCTACTACATCGCCTCTTATAGTTTTGAACCTCATCCTTCTGACCGGTTTAACACCCAACTCTTCCAATGTTTTTCTTGAAATCCAAGAATAAGTGGCTCCCGTATCTACGAGCAGCCTTACCTCTTTCTGCTTCGTTCCAGTTACCATTCGCACTCTGACAAGTACGTATGTTTCTCCCAAAGCCCAATATTCTGAGCAACGCTTTATTTATAAACTATTCTAGTGGACGGCTGTGATTAAGATATTGTACGAACTATAGGACAAAACAGGAAAAAATTAAGGCAGTTTAAGACAAGAAGTGTGATATGAATTAGCTGCGTATTCAATCAAGGTAAGAATCGGGGCAATGTAATGCGAAAAACAAGATGTTCAATTAAGACCTGGAGAAAGAAGCTTAAGCACTAATGTTAACACTCTCTCCGCATCTTTCAAAGCATCTCGGCATCGAGCTTAGCATACAGTTCCTCAGGGGAAATCCCTGCTTCCTCATCG
>JAFNIQ010000102.1:196-5680 GCA_017601395.1 Candidatus Brockarchaeota archaeon | reverse complement strand
CTTACGGCCCTTCTCAATCATGGCTTTGAGAATACTCTCATCCCTGCGTGAACCCTGCATGCTTCTCTAGGTATGGAAGTTAAAGATCATTATATAAGCTTCATCATTCCGTTTCAACCTATTAGTTTTTAACGTATGCTTCTAAGGAGCTGTTCAAACCTGTTCCTTATCTCATTCAGTTTTTCAGCGATTTCAACAACTTTAAAAACGAAGCCTACGATATCATCTGAATACTCTATGCTCGCTGTTAATGAAGCCTCTATGAACTCCCAGTTTTCCCGTTTATAGTAAAAATCGTAATGAGGATCTTCGACGGTAACAGGCCACATATCGAAGGGTTCTGATGAAACATCTGGCCATACCCATTCAACCTGAACGGGAGACACCTTTAAACCATAAAACTCTGCTAAATCAAACAATGAGGTGGAAACACCTTTAAGCTGTTGTGAAAATTCAGCCAATTCAAGATTGGTACGGTCGAACAGGTATGTAACTATGTCTATCTCTGAATCTTCAGTTTTTTCGATTATTCTTCCGAGTACTTCTGGCTCAACGATTTTTTCTAGGAGTAGGCCTAGTGGAATAGGAGGGCTATAAATCCTGAAAACGTTTTTCTCACCTGTTTTTCGAAACTCGGCTTTAGTTAATTTGGATAAGTTGAACCATTGTTCCTCATCTAGCCCTTTCCTTTGCGAGCTTGCATAGCTTAGGTCTACCACCAGGCCCCATCCGTTATTCGTTGGTTGGATCATCATGGTCCAGAGGGGGAGATTAAGCGATTCTTCAAGCAGGTCCCGGATCATGAAGGCCTCGTCCGGTATTCTAAGACTATGCACCATTTCTTCGCGAACCTTGACCCATCTCTCCCAGAACTCCTTAATTGCAGGAATCCTCTCCACAACCCCTTTCACCCTGTCCTCCTCGTCAGATGACACGTCATATGTGATCTCCGCGTAAAATTCCTTTGGGTCCCTATACTTAATCCCCTTCCTGTACAAAAGCCCAGAAGTTGTAACGCCAATTTCTACATTGTACTTATTCCTAATCCTTTTCATGATCTCTGAAAGTTTGCAAAACAGAAGATGAGTGATTGGATGTTTCGATATGAAATTTTCATCGTCAAACGTTATCTTACTTTTTCCGTAATCTAGGCATATCTCATCATCTAAATAGAAATCCTTTCTCAAAAAGCCTTCCCGTCTAGCCAGACAATAAATCCCCCTATATCTCTGACCAAGTAAATCTTCACCAATTATCTTAAATGAGTCGACAGCTATTTGCCGCCTCGATGCATCGAATTTCGGATCAGTAACCCATAACACGGAGAACAATGACCTGCTCAACTCATCTGATCGCCACAATTCCTTTAGAACAGAAGGTTTCTCTTTTCCCGAAAGGACCTTTCGGACTTTTTCTGTGTATTCCTCCAGCAGTGAATCTTCGTGTATCCAAATCGCATTGTCACATAATTCATATTTCACCCCTGTCATTTCGCTGACTATGTCCCTGATCTTTTTCATAGTTGGAATCCAGAGACTACTCATTTTGTCAAACCTCCTTTAAGATAAACGGACTTTCAGCCCCGATCAATCTCTATCATCCTCACAATCCTTTCCGGGCTTCCTCCACGGCATCTATCGCTTTCTCAATCATCTTCATCTTCTCCTCGTCGCTCATGCCTTTAGGGTTAAACATTGCTATGAGACTAAACCTATCTCCTTCTTCGGGATGAGGAATATGTAAAATTGTTTTGATCCCTGTTTTCTCTGTTACTTTCTTAGCGACTTCATCAGCATGTTTTAGCCATCTGACAAATCTCTTATATTTCCTTTCAAGCTCACTCCAGCTTTCTCTATTTAGCGACATCTCCCAAATCTTATCCACTTCCTCGCTGGTTATTCTTACCTTATCTAATTCACATGATAGGAAAATATCGCCTTTTATGTCTCCATATACATCTGGAAATCCTCCAGAAGACCTTATGCCCCATTTCAGCTCAGTTTCTTCAGGAGACTTGAAGTAGAAGGATTTCTCAATGTACGGTTCATACTTTTCCTTGATTTCTGGTTTATCGTATTTTCTGGACAAGTAATCCTTCAGCCTCTTCAGAAACTCTTCTTCATGATCCTCGTTCAATCCTTAACCTCCCGCACCTCCATATCGCACAATCCTTTCTCTAAGTTGACTTCAACCAGTACAATTATATAAGCATCAACATCGTTTCTAATCTTGTCCCTGAAGTTTAAACCGTATTCATGGATTAACTGCATATATCCCGGTTTTCCATTCCTTGGGTCTCCCTTTAACCGTTTCCATGCTCTTTCATACTGTTCTTCAACATTTCCTAGGTCTACAGTGGATTTGATTTCTAAAACTATGAGCTTTCCCTCATCGGATTCAAAAACAGCGTCAACCTTTTCACCCCTCTTTCCGATACGAGCTTCTGTTTTATACTTATTCGGATTTATCTTCCTTCCAGCAATCTCCCCAGTCCTCAGTATCATACTAACAACCTTATCCCTCATCTTATTTCCAAAAATTGTTTGATTACTTTCAGCTAGCTTTCTGATTTCATCAACTTCTTCGCCTAACTCTAGTCTACCTGTCCATTTTACCATCTGTTGAGTTACGCTATTTAGAAGAATACTATGATCGAAGTATTTCCCCTTGAAGTCATGATACCTTATTACTATCTGTCCCAAAAGTGTGCCAAGCCTGATGGAGTGAATAGTTCCACTGGTCCTGCGGAACCTTATGATTGCTTTCTTCTCTTCTCCCTTAATGGCTACGGCGAGAATGTGACGCTCTCCATTGCCGTTAAACTCCAGGTCTACTTCTAATGCGTTGTTCCCCTCGCTCCACTCGAACCTAGTCGCCCTAACCGGCAGGGAGATGGTATCCATTATGCTCAGCATGCCTTCGTTTTCATTCTCCAGCTTCAGTTTAAGGCTAAAGGGCAGGCTTCCCACAACACTCTCTATGAACTCTATTTTAGAAATGGGTCTAACCCACACGGTTATCTTCTCTCCAGGCTTCAAGTCGCCAACGTACTCCGGCATCATCCACTGGTATGAACCCTTTCGCTCCTGGTTAAACTTCCTTATTACCTCACGGCCGTTCAACCTGATGGCGATGAAACCCTTGTCCCCGACCAAGCTCCTCAGCGCAGCGACGTTCTCCGTCTCAACCCTGCCGAAGTTAACAATCCTATGCTTCCCGACGCGTACAGTGAAGCTCCTCCAACCATCTTCAAGAACATTCCC
This sequence comes from Candidatus Brockarchaeota archaeon, assembly GCA_017601395.1. GTDB lineage: Archaea > Thermoproteota > EX4484-205 > EX4484-205 > JAAOZP01 > JAAOZP01. The sequence goes on along the minus strand of JAFNIQ010000102.1, from coordinate 2,417 downwards.
ATAAACATCATTACATCGTTCTGACGGAGAATGAAGCGGAAAAACTTAGAACAGAAAGAGGATGGAAGCTTATGATGAGGTAGTAGCGCGTGCTGTTAGATTGGATTTTTAGCCCACTCGTAGAGACTCTTGGAATGAGGAAGGACGGCTAAAATAGTGTACCACCCATTGCCTTCGTCCCAAAGTACAACATCAACCTGCCTTCCCCTTCTTAGCCACGCTCTTTCACCGAAAATTGGCATGGGTTCGTAATATTTTCCCACCTGCGCTCCAAAGACGTAGTCAACATCCTCATCCGAGAAAACCCCTTGCTGAAAAGCATTAGATGCTTTTCTAACGCATCGTCTTAGTTCCTTTAATGTTCGTTTGCCGATTTCATCATAATCTGGAATTCCAATTTCTTTCAAAGATTTCTGACACCTCATGTATCCACAGTATAGGCCGTCTTTTATAAGTTTTATAGGGGCCTACAAATCAAGCAATCTAAAGAATTAGCATATTTAGTATTTTTCTAGCTTCAAGCAACTTATTATCTCATTGAAATCTTTCGGGGAGGACAGGTCACAAGAAAGTGTGTATTTTAAAGCTGTAACTCTGTTTTGGAACGTCAGAACGTTTTTCTTTCCGAAATCCTTTGCTATCAATACAGATCGTATACATTCAGGGCCGAATTCTCTCCTGTAGCTTTCGAGCTGTTCAAAATCACGCATGGTAGCTTTTCCAGCCTTTACTTCCACTATGATGCTTCTAGACTCTCCTATGGGTACAGCTTCTTTTATGAAAATGTCAATGTGCCCCTCTGGGAGCGCTTTTTCTCCTAATACCTCCAGATCTCCTGCATCGACTTCGTTCACAGATATATCGTCCAAAAATTTTTGTAATTTTTCCCCGTCTCGCAAGTAGTGGCAAATTGCGGATTGGAGAAGTAGCTCATTGAATGGAAAGACGTAAGGGATTCTCACTAATGATTTGTCAGAACAAAATTTAGGGGTAAATGTAGGTGGAAGTTCCGTTTCTTCAAAATCCCCAAAGATTTTTTCTCCCATTTGTGAAACGTTCTGCAATGTAGTCTGGTCTGCTTGAAAGTGGGTCTTCCTATAACCACCCCTTAAAAGCAAGTTTTCAGCAACATATGCAAATTCTGCTCTAATTAGAGGTTCTTCAAATTTTCTGACTGGCCTGAGGTACAACCTGAATGGAAAGTAATATGTTCTTCCCGATATCTTGAAAGTAACGGGCTTCCAAGGAGGCAGATTTTCGGCATCTCGTAAAGCTACCTTCTTCTCAACACTATAGAGATTGTGAGCTTTAGCCGCATATAAAAAGGAGACGAAATCACCCTTTTCTATCTCACAGAATGTCCAAACCCCGTTTATACTATTAGTGAAGCCAGCCAGAGCATGCTTTTTACAAAGCTCTAAGTTCTCCTTGTTAGATACAGATATTAAGAAGTAGTTTGTTGGTGCGCGTGCTAGTACTCCCATAGCTATTTAAAAATTATATTTTCCAATATTTAAGTATGAGCCCTATACCCGTGGCCTAGTCGGGTATAATTTAGAGTATATTCTCTACTCGTTAAACTGGATTTTAGAGCAGGAGGATGTTAACTTCACTGGACGACCGCCTAATAAGCAGAAAGACCTGGATGAAAAAATAGAGGGGCAGGGGATTAAGACTCCAGAGGGAAGACTGGGCAGCCAATTAGCAGTCGCACTTCTCTGCGATATTGCGAGCGGCGTCCACCCGGTAGAAGCCTTCTATGGTGCTGGATTAAAAATATGATTTTTAAGCTGGATAAGCGCGCGCTAGTATTCTCATCTATAAGAACCACAATGATTATATAAGCTTCAACAAACCTTTCTAACTCATTAAATACTTTAAGGCCGTGTTCTTCAACAATCTCCCTGTCCTTCTCAAGGTTACCGGTGTTAGGTGGCCATTCTGATATAAAGTACCTGAGATAAGGGTGCTCAGTCTTATTCGTGCTCTCCAAGCATGATTCTTTTAACGTCCTTATACACTGTGAGGCATTGGGACAGCCATGATGGAATGAGTTTGATGACCTCCGGGCTTCCAGGGTCTCGGAAATCCAGCCTGACAGCGCATGTCGTCTTAACATCAAGCTCAGCAGCATCATCTTCCTCACACACGTATCCTTCAGGGTCTATCTTCCAGATTAGTAGTGGTGAATCAATGTATCCGATGGGGTGAAGAGCCACAT
>JAFNIQ010000102.1:0-175 GCA_017601395.1 Candidatus Brockarchaeota archaeon | reverse complement strand
TTCCCTCGAAATAGTTTATCAGTTTTTCCAATGCTTCGGCAAGCGATGGGCTAACGGCTCCTATGTCTTTAAGGTTCTTCCTATCGGTGAAGTAGTTCAGTAGGTTTGTCCTTAAATCTTTAGGCTTATTCAGAAGCCTCCTGATCGCCTCTTTTCCTTCAGGTTTATCCGCCAC
>JAFNIQ010000097.1 GCA_017601395.1 Candidatus Brockarchaeota archaeon | reverse complement strand
CTCCAAGACAAACTGTTGAACACCAGGATGCTGAGCTCACTATCACTCGTGTCTACCATCTGGGAGATTTCTCGCAGGGCTTTTTCTAATGCTTCGCTAGCTATTCTCAAAGCGTCATCATAGGACTTTCTAGCCTCAATCTGAACGGATGGAATGACGCTTCCGCCAATTATGTCGTGAAACTGGTTGAAAAGGACCTTCTCCCAAGCAGAGTTCAATTCGAATTGCGGGTATCGTATTTCTGCGAGAAACATGGCGATCGAAGAAAATTTTTCCGCTGCCAAGAGCAGGACCTCGCTCAAACGGTTTCCCTCCTTTAACTTGGAGCAATTAGTCAAGTCTCCCACGAGCTCCCAGTCGAGCTCACCTCTAAAAACAGGAAGCCCATTTACTTCCTTCGATAGGGATTCGAAGAACTGGCTGGGTGTGCTGAAGCGAATCTCTACCCTATTCTTTAAAATCTCCTTTAAGTCCTTAATGTTCTGTATCTCTTGATAGGTCGGCCCTCCACCATGATCGCCACTTCCAATCACTAAAGGAATGTTTTTGACACCGTATCTCTTCCACATGTTATAAGCTAGTTCCTCTATTTTCGGGAAGGGCCTGTATGCGAATGAGCCCCTTGGAGGTCTACATGCTAGGATGCGTGACCCGTCCGGAGCCTCCCACCAGAACAAATCCTCTCCCTTGGCACCTCTAAAGAAAACCAGGTAGCGTATTCCGCTCTTCCTAAGTATCTGTGGAAGTTGCCAAGGGATGGTCCAGCTGTCGGGTAACCATCCAACCTTTACTCTAACTCCGAATCTTTCTAAAAAGTACCTCTGCCCGAAAAGGTATTGCCTGACCAGAGACTCTCCACATGGCTCGCCCCCTTCGAACTCAACGTAGGAGCCTCCCACGATGTCCCAGCGCCCTTCTCCAATGTATCTAGTGATCTCTGAGAATAACTCGGAGAAGTATTCTTCAGCCGCCTTATACAGAGGAACCTGGCTCTGCGCAAAAACATACTCTTCATGTATTCTAAGATTGTCGATTGCCCTTGCGAAAGTAAGCTTAACGCAATCGTAGATTGTTTCCGGATTGTATGGCCAAAGCCATGCGACGTCAATATGCGACTGGCTTATTACATGTATAATTGGTTTCTCCATACGTCTGCTTTTTCCACCTGCTTGACAGCATTAAAATGTTTCTAATCAGTTTAATAGTGACTCCGTCCACCTTAAGAAATCAACCGACTACCGGGGGCAGAGGACTATTCGTAGAGACATGCCGCGTGAAGCTTTTACGCTAGGTTTTTAAAAAGCTGGGAGGATACGTATTCATGGCTGCGGAGGGTTTGAGAGCAGGCTCCTCCTCGGCGGAGATCATAAGCAATGAGTCGATGGTTATCGCGGGGGGAATCCACCCTAGATTTGCCTCGGCTAAGGAGGGTAGAATAAGGGCTTCCTCACTAATCATTGAAAAGAATACTAAGGTTTGCATTGTTTCATGCGACGTTTTAGTTCTTCAAAAAGACTTGTGTGACGAGGTTTGTCTAGAGATTGAGGAGAAACTTGGAATCCCGTTTGAAAACATTCTCATTACTGCTACTCATACTCATCACGCGCCGGCGACTGCAACAATACATGGGTATGAAAAGGACGAGACTTTTGTCAGTAACGTTAAGCGTTCTATTCTGTCGGCTGTTGGCGCGGCTGACGAGAATCTGAAGAGTGTCGACGTGAATTTTTGGCTCGGCATCGAGTCTACAGTTGGTCAAAATAGTCGTCTTCTCCTGTCAGACAGCACGATATACTGGGTTGGGCCTAGGGATGACGCGTTAAGGCCAACGGGCCCTTTTGACCCAGACCTTCCAGTCATCATGTTTAAAAGGAGAGACGAGGGTCCTGAGGCAATTATCTTCAGCCACTCCACACATAATATTGGAGCTAGAAGTCCTGAAGCTGTTTCCCCAGGCTTCTACGGATTGGCTGCTCAGGAGCTTGAGGAAGAGAATGGCGGGTCTGTGCTCTTTCTCCCAGGGGCCTCCGGCTCAACGCATAATCTTACTCTTCCACCGGACGAGATGATACTTAGGATTAAAGACGCTGTTAAAGAAGCCATATCGGAATCTAAACCCGTGAGTGTTCAACGCGTTGCATCAGTGAAGCGAGAGTTCAAGTACCGGGTGAGGATGTTCGATGAGGAGAAGGAGGAGAAAGCCGTGTCATACTATTGCAACAAGCGGGTTAAGAACCCTGAGCCAGTTATAGAGGTGTTTAGGAAAATGCGAAGAGAACTCTCGAAGCACCAGGGAGAGGCGCGTGGAACATGGATACAGACCATGCTTATTGGCGACATAGCTCTAGTAGGGATCCCTGGCGAGCTCTTCACGAAGCTAGGAATACTGCTTAAGCGGCTGTCCCCATTTCGCCATACTTACATAGTGCAGCTCGCGAACGATTGGATCGGTTATATTCCGGACAGGCAGGCTTATGATCTCGGCGGCTATCAGGTTTGGACGGGTTTCCATAGTTATATAGAGAGAGGTGCAGGCGAGGCCATGGTGGAGGAAGCTGTTCAAATGCTATGTAACCTATAGTCTAAACCATCTGGCTTCCAAAAGTTAGTGAAGAGTTAAAAAGTCTTTGTAGCTTAGCTTAAATAAGTGCTTGAGAGAAGAGTTATAAGTCTTCCCCATGACAATTAAGAATGTTAGCGGTGGTAGAAGCGTGAAGGGCATTCAGGATATTGCTGAACCCTACAGGAACCTGGTTTCGAATCTACTTAAAACACTTTTATCCATGTTTGGAGATAGGTTGATATCGCTTATTGTTTATGGGAGTGTTGCAAGGGGAGATGCTAGGCAAAGCAGTGACCTTGACTTGCTGATAATAATTGAAGGCCTACCTGAATCCAGACTCGATAGAAATAAAATTTTCGACGCAATCGAGGATTTATTGATCAAGGACTTAGAAGACCTCCATGCCTCGGGATACCACGTAACATTATCACCCATTCTGAAAACACCGGAGGAGGCTCGGAAAATATTGCCTCTATACCTCGACATGGTTGAGGATGCCGTCATAGTTTACGATAAGAATAGATTTTTCGAATCCATATTAGCAAGGCTTTCAAAGAAGCTGAAGGAGCTTGGCGCTGAAAGAGTATGGATTGGTAAAAAGTGGTATTGGAGGCTGAGAAAAGATTTGAAGCCAGGCGAGGAGATCATCATTGAATAATATTGAACTTGCCAGGTCGAACATTAGGCAGGCTGAGGAAAGGTTGAAGCATGCGAAGGAAGCCTTGGAGTCGGGTAACTATCCTTATGTGATAAGACAATGCCAAGAGGCTGTTGAGCTCGCTCTAAAGGCGGCGCTAAGGCTGATTGGAATAGAACCACCTAAATGGCACGATGTCGGGCCGATATTGAAAAGGGAGAAGAATGTTTTCCCAGAATGGTTTCAAAAACATACAGACGAGTTGGCATCAATATCTAGAATTCTAAGGAGGGAACGGGAACCAGCTCTTTACGGCGATGAGGAAACAGGTGTTTCCCCGGAGGAACTATATGCTAAGTCTGATGCTGAGAACGCTTTGAAAGATGCTGAGAAAGTGTTAACATTAGTGCTTAAGCTTCTTTCTCTAGGATCCTAGTTAAGCATCTTGTTTTCACATTACAATTACTCCAATTCTTATCACGATTAAGCACATGCAATTTAAGGCTATTGACCTAGGATTTTCAAGATTCCCATATGGCTATCCTCAATTAGGAATTGATTCATACGTTAAAGATTAGTTTAAGGCTCAAATAATCCTTACTGAAATATAGATTGGACATTGTTCAATCGCTTTCTCTAGGAAGACCGCCTTTCCAGTTGTTTTTGAAACTTTTCTGAGCTCAGCCATCGCTTCCCTATTCCTTCCCAGTCCAAGGTAGGCAATGATTTTCCTGCAGCGTGCTTCCGCAAGCCTTCTATCGTAATTCAAAGCGTTAAAGTATTCTTCCGGTATTTCTCTCTTTATGCTGGTTATCCTCCTCTCCATTTCCAAAGCCTCCTTCAAAGCATCCTTAAACAATTTTAAAGCCTCTTTTCTCCTTCCAAGCATTCTTAGGGCAAGGCCCTTATAGTAAACCTCATCAATATTAAAGAACTTCTGGATGAGGATGCTTCCCCACATCTCTCTCGCCCTCTTCTTTTCCCCCATAAGGAAATAGCATTGCCCAGCCCAATACCTCTGTTTAGCCTCGTGTCGATGAGGAGCGTACGGTGCCCCGACGCCCAGGTTCTTCGGATAAGTTAAAGCCTTAAGGAAGTCTTTTAAAGCTTCTTCGTACCTACTTTTCTTAATGTTCTCCACACCTCTTCTCACATGAGCCTCTACAAACAGTTCCCAGAAGCCATAGTAGCCTTCAGCAGGGGTGAAAGCGTTTTCCTCAAGTATTTTAAGTGCTTCATCATACTTTCTAATGTAAATATATGTCGTAGACAACGCTGCCAACAGGGAATCCTTCTTAATCTTGCTACTCGCCTCCTCTAGAGCTTTAAAGGATTTTTCAACAAGCCCAGCCATTGAGCAAACCTCGTAGTGTTCGAGATAGAGCCTATGGTTCATTGGGTCTATGGCGATTGCTTTCTCATACTCTTTCAAAGCCCTCTCGTAGTCTCTGTGTAATTTGTAATAGGCGAACCCAAGGTTTCTATGAAGGATGGGGTATTTTAACCCATCTCGCTCCGCGGCCTCCCATTCCTCAATAGCCTCGTTAAACCTGCCTAGGTGGAAAAGGAGGTTTCCTAAATAGTATCTCGCTTTAGGACTCCTTACGCTAGCAATGACGCTTTTGAGTATTTCCTCCTCCCCCATTCTATGGGGGAAAACATAATCTGGATTCTTTGAATCGCCAAGTTGGTAGTGCCTTGTCATTTCATCCGCCTTCCCAAGTCTCCCCTTGACAAAACCCAGATAGTAGTGAACCATCGGCCCATCGAGACCCTTCAAGACCCCCATCGTAAGAATTTTCTCCGCATCTTCGTAGAGGCCTGCGTTCACATATTCTAATGCGACTTCCAGGAGCTTCTGCTCCCCGGCTAAGACAACCCTTTCAAACTCTATGTTGCCATTCTCACCGGAGCATAGCATTAATTCTGATATCAAGGGATAGTAGAGTGGAAAAACCTCTAAAGCTTTTTGAATAAGTTGTAAAGCCTCTTTAGTCTTCCCCTGTTTTCTTAGCGCAACAGCAAGTAGGAATAGGCACTTAAAATTCGTAGAATCCCTCCGTGTCGCCTCTCTTAGAATCTCCTCCGCCTTCAAATACTCCCTATTCCTCATTTTAATAACGGATATCCAGTAGGATGATGGCGAGAAGAACCTTGTAGACCTCCTGGCTTCCCAGAACTCTATCTCTGAATCAAATTCTTCGCCCAGCTTTAGTCGGCATAGGCCGAGGTAGTAATGGGCTTCATCTGAATCGAGATTCCTCTTCAAGGCTTTTTCCAGGAGCCGGGCAGCCTCTCTATACTCTCCCCTCCGGCAGTATAGGGCGGCTAGGGAGCATAGTGCTTTTGAGAAATCATAGTCGACCTTCAAAGCCTGTTTATACTTCAATTCTGCAAGCAACGGATTACCCATTCTTTCCTCCAATTCTCCGTCTATCCAAAGTTCTTCAGCAGTCTTCTGCTTCTCAGCATCTGCGGTAAACTCGCTTGGACGACGGTATACCAATTCGTCGACCCTTGTTTTATAGTCTCTGCAATCCCAGGCTATCACCTCATTACCCTCTTCATCTAAGACTTCAACCCTCGGCCTCTCATCTTTAGATTTAAACTCTTTAACGAATGGGTTTCCGGGTGCAAAATCGAACTCTTCTTCAACGATTTTCTCACCCAAGTGGATCCTAACCTTGGC
>JAFNIQ010000096.1:3350-5966 GCA_017601395.1 Candidatus Brockarchaeota archaeon | reverse complement strand
AGGAGGCTCAGGAGGAAAAGGTTTGAGAAAGAGAGACTTAAATACTTCAAGGCTGTAGGCTGGGATGAAAAAAAATGTGCCGACGCTGAAAACCCTGCGGAGACTCGGCCTGGCGGGTGTGGAGGCTAAGCTCAGGGAAGCAGGCCTGGTAACGTAACTCCATATCCCCCACAAGGGTTATGAAAAAGTCTTCCAGAGTTTCTCCGTCGCTGGTTACTGTTGAAGTGGAGGGTAGAGACGCTTCCTTCCTAGACGCCCCGGCTTTACGCCAAGCCAGTTTAGGCATGGCCACGCCTCTTCAATCTTTTTTAATGCGCGCATAATTATCTTCTGGGTTGCTAGAAAAATTATGGAGCTACCAATTGATCAAACTCAAATCATTAATTTACATGGCTGGTTCCTGAAGCTAGCCAAGAGCTTATATCTGGCATGCATAAGAAAATTCTTTTGGTCAAAACCATATCCGAGAAATTTTTCATGACAACGATTTTCACTCTTTTGCTGACCTTAATTATTGTCGACCTTTAGCGCGCATAGAACCATATCCGTCTTATCCATTATTTGCCGCTACGCAGGACGAGGCTTTTTGACGCTGCTGTATCGTAAAGTATAATATCAGTAGGCATAGCACAAAACTTAAATATAACGTGCGCACACACTTAAAAGTGCAATGAGAAATAAGGGAATTCTTAAAAAATATGCTGTGGCGGTGATATTTTTGGCTGCAATAGCATTCTCCCAGCTGGCAACAATCACTTCCGCTCAGGAAGTGCCTAACGGTGGTTGGCTAGACGAGATTGTCTTCTTCAAAGAAAGCGATGCGAACAAGATGTTTGACATGATATCTAAGGGAGAGGCGCACGAATGGCAGTGGGCTGCTCCAGTAACTCTTATCGATAGGATAAAGGCCTCGGAAAAAGTCGGATATGTTTCTTCATCAGGAGTCTTCTATATGCTCGATGTGAACCCATGTACTTTCAGAAGCGGTTTCAACCCGTTTGTCAATGCGAAAATGAGGGAAGCGTTGAACTATATTGTGGACAGGGAATACATTGCTTACATAATCATGAAGGGTGCTGGAAGGCCAAAGTATACAATACTTGTCTCAGGTTTCCCGGATTACGGCCAAGTTATAGATGTTGCCAAAATGATTGAAAGCAAGTACAGGTTTAATCTCGATGCCGCTAAAGAGATAATTTATAAGGAAATGGCTGAGATGGGGGCGGTTCTAAAAGACGGGAAATGGTACTATGAAGGCAAGGAGGTCGCTATAAAATTTATCATAAGGACTGAAGACGCTAGAAGAGATATCGGAGACTTCATAGCTTCACAGCTCGAAAAGCTTGGTTTCACTGTAGATAGGCAGTATAAACCCTCATCCGAAGCCTTCCCAATCAGATATGCCACTGATCTTCGAGAAGGATTATGGCATCTCTACACCGGCGGGTATGAGGCGGGTTTTGACCAATCAGGAGACTTCTGGGGTTTCTTTGCAGGCGCCTACATAGAGCAGGGGGCTGTTCATGATCCGGTCTTTTCAGAAATCGCTAGAAGGCTTTCAACTGCCGACTACGCTTCTTTGGAGGAGAAAATAAGCCTTATGAAGAAAGCATTGATAATGTCTGTAGAGGACTCGACTTATGTCGGCCTAGCTGACCGGCTTTCAATATTCATGGTTTCAAAGGATATAATAGCAGCATACCATCTCAGTGCAGGTCCTTGGAGAATGCCTTGGAGCAGGACTGTTAGGCTTAAAGACAGGGTTGGGGGAACGATAAAAGTGGGCGAACAGGATCTTCTAGTAGAGGAAATGAATCCAGTTGCACTCGGCGGATGGGTCTGGGATATGGCTGTCTACATGCCGACGCAAGACTATGGGTTCATTGAAAGTCCTTACACGGTTGCACTAATTCCGTTGAGAGTTAAGGAGTACAGTGTTGAAGTAGCCCGGGGAATCGTGGTTAAGCAGACGCCGGAGGTTAAAATGGTTGACCAGATTAAGGTTCCCTCCGACGCGATTGCCGCCTGGGATACTGCTAGCAAGCGGTATGTTAACGTCGGAGAAAACAAGTATGCTAAGGCTAAGGTGACTTTAGTCTACGACTCTCCCCTCGGTAAATACCATGATGGCACAGACATAACTTTAGCGGACTTCATGTTTTGGTTCGCCCTTGGCTTCGAGAGAACGAGTAGTTCCAGCAAGATTTACGACGAGTCTGCTGTCCCCGGGTTCATAGCCACAATGAAGCAATTCGTAGGTTTCAAAGTTATTCGTAGCAACCCGGTGACGGTGGAAGTCTACGTTAACATGACTCATGTCGAACCCACTCGTCTTGCCGACTGGGCTGCTCAACGCTTCACCCTATCGGGCTTCCCCTACTTCCCTTGGCATGACCTTGCCGTCGCAGTTCTCGCCAGGCAAAACGGTGAGCTTGGTTTCAGTGCCCTTGAGGCGAAATCTCTAGGGTGTGAAAGAGTTAACTTCATGTATGGTCCAAGCATGGCAATATTAAACAGATACTTGGATAAAGCCATTGAGGAGAAATATGTACCTGAATGGATAAAAGATTACGTTACTCCGGAGGAAGCAGTAACGAGATACCAAAAGCTTAAAGA
>JAFNIQ010000096.1:0-3279 GCA_017601395.1 Candidatus Brockarchaeota archaeon | reverse complement strand
GGAAAGTTGCCGTGTTAAAGGCTTTCAGAGACTATGTATATAAAGCCGATAAATTCGATTGGCTGCTAAAAGCATCAACTCCTGAATCATCTTTGAAAGTTCCTGAAAAGATTGTTCCAGGTATCGAGGCAACGATTAACATAACCGTGACTGCAGAGGGAAAACCGTACCCGAGACCCAACATAGAGAAAATCATGTATCTCATAACAGATCCTGCTGGCAACCTTATTTTAAGCGGTACAGCGGAGGAGACCCCTACTGAAGGACTTTACAGAATAAGGCTTAACGAGACTGAAACATCAAAACTGCCTTCCGGCACGCATACAGTAACCGTGTACGCCTTCAGCAATGTCGTTGCGGTTCCTGGAAGCGCGGAGGCGACTATCGCTGTTATACCGCCTGCAAGCTACATAACGCTTGAGTTAAACAGGATTAGGCAGGAAACGGAGGCAAGGTTGTCGGCAATAGAAGCCTTGAATAACCAAATATCTACTTTAACATCTGAAGTAAACTCGTTAAAGAATAATTTAAACATGGCTATAGGCGTAGGAGTTATTGCGATAGTAATCGCAATAGTAGCCATAGTACTTAGTGTTAGAAAGAAGAAATGAAAAAACAATATCGGACACACCTTTCTTTTTCTAGTTTCTCAAAAAGAGAATTAAAAAGGTTTTTAATATATGTCGCTAAAAGATTAGTTGCAGTACTTATATCGGTAACCGTAACGTGTTATCTAACCATACTGATAGCTGAAATGGGTGGGTTCGTAGACATAGTCGTAATATCCCAGTTGAAAGACGAGATCCGTAATATGGTTAGAACTAGCCCAGAATACGCTTCATTATCCCCACAGGAGCAAGAGGAGATTATGGCGATAAAGTTAAATGTTACTATAAAGGAGCGGGGGCTGGACACTCCCTTCTATATAAGGTCATTCATATATCTTAAAAATGCTCTAATTTTAGAGCTGGGCAGAGCAAACATACTCGTCAGCGACAGCGGTTCCAGAAGAGTGCAGGCAATCATATTTGAAAGACTTCCTTACACTATTCTACTTTTCACAACCGCTACCGTTTTAGGCTTTCTAATAAACTTATTATTTGGCCTGTACCTATCCCGTCACCGAGGCTCTCTGATAGATAGGATCATGGTTGGGCTCACTTTTCTCTCATCAATACCTGGATGGTTTTACGGGATAATCTTCATAATGATTTTTGCGATGTATCTCGGGGTGCTGCCTTACGGAGGCCTCGTAAGCATTCCTCCCCCCAGCGATCCTTTGCACTACACGCTGGATGTTTTAAAGCATGCTATTCTTCCGATATTTTCTTGGCTTTTCGCAGGGTTTTGGCTTGGTGTCTATGGAAACAGAAACTTCTTTCTAATATTTTCAACGCATGGCTATGTGACTGTTGCTGATGCTAAGGGGCTTCCTGAGAGAAGGATTCTCACCAGATATGTAATAAAACCAACTTTACCGACAATCATTACGAATCTCTCTCTAGGCATTATTGGCTCATGGATGGGTGCCATGGTTACTGAAAGCGTGTTTAACTGGCCCGGAATAGGAAGCTTAACGTATAAGGCTATAAACCTCAAGGATACACCAATAATAGTCGGTACGACGGTTATTTACGCGTACCTTTTAGGTTTAACCATGCTCGTATTGGATATAATTTACAGTATTCTTGACCCTAGAATAAGAACTGGTTTATCTGGAGGATATTAGGTTGCCGAGAATCAATTCAGCGTCAAGACGATTCGTCGTGTTAAGCGATCTCTTCGGTTACAAGAGTGCAACCGTGGGGTTTGCTATCATAATGCTAGTTTTAATATTGTCTGTTTACGCGATCATAACTTATCCTCCCTCCGTTGTGAGTAGAGTTTGGAGCGACCCTGATTATTGGAGAGATAAACCGGTATTAGCGCTGCCGACGTGGTATAGTTCCCTCATGAGTCTAAACCTGCCTCCTAACATAGTCTTAGACAGTAGGGAGCAAGACAGTGGAGTCTTGAAATATAAGGTTTCTTTGAACGAGTACGTGGAGCACGAAATCACGCTTACGTTTAACTATGACTACGATGCTTTTCCAAGTGAAATGAACGCTTACGTTTATGCAAAGTTTAGGACGAACCCTTTAATCACTATGACTTTTATTCGACCTGACGGAAGAGAAATAAAACTATGGTCCGGCACTTTAAACCAGAACGAGACCTTTATAATTTTATCAAACTCTCCCATCACCAAGAAAAACGTTCAGGAATATTATCTTAACACTTTTGGAGAATACATCTATGATCCCACGACTGAAGTAATTTTGTTCGCTGTTGAAAAACGTGGCATGGAGAGTCCAGCCACGGCTGAAGTTCTGAAAAGCATGGGTAAAAGCTACAAGATAAAGATACGCGGCACCTTCTTTGAAAAAGACTCTGAGCTTAACGTCAGACTTATAATCTATGGAAAAGTATGGGGAATACTTGGGACGGACGATAGAAGAAGAGACTTGCTCGTCCCGCTAATATGGGGTGCTCCGGTCGCACTCAGCTTCGGAATATCTCTCTCGGTTATAATCTCCCTACTGCACACGCTAAGGATATTTGTAGTAGGAAGGAACCCCCTGAAGTAAAGGTGTCCGAGCTGCATACTGTAAAATGCTGGCTATTCGGCCAAGAGAACTTTGAAGGAGTTGGTTAAAGCTATATTTCTCTAAGCCTAGGGTTCACAATTTTATCGAGAGCGTAGCCCATTAGAGAAAAAGCCAAGGATATTGAAACAAGCATTAATACGGGAGGCAGTATCCACCACCAGTAAAAGTTGTATAGGGCACCCGCCGAATTCGCTTCATTTATGGTCTTGCCCCATGTTGGAAGCACAGGGTCCCCTAGCCCCAGGTAAGCTAAAGCAGCCTCTAAGAATACGAATCCTGGTATGGAGGAGATTATTCCGGGTACAAGTGTCGGAGCCATAGCGTAAATTATGTATCTTGCAATTATCCTGAGCCCACTGGCACCGTAAGCCTTCGCAGCCTCTATAAATGGTTGTTGCTTAAGCTGTAAAGCGAGGGCTCTTGAACTCTTTACTCCCCCGCCAAAAAGGCTGAGAATTATGACAGAAACAAAGACCACCACAATACTGACCTTGTAGAACATGGAGATCATTACGAGCACCGATAGAAATGGCACAGTCATGTAAATCTCAGTTATTTTCTGAATTATAAAATCTACTCTTCCTCCAAACCAAGCACTAATCGAACCTAAGAACATGTGCAGTAGGGAGAT
>JAFNIQ010000024.1 GCA_017601395.1 Candidatus Brockarchaeota archaeon | reverse complement strand
GAGCTGGACGCCGAGCAGGCCTGCCAGAAAAGCGGCAATAGACATCGGCACGACGGATAAGACTCTTAGAATACAGTATGCCGCCGTGTTCGCGGGGAGCCTTAAGCATGTCACTATGCTTCTCCTCACGGCGCTAAAACCATATGCCCCGTCTGCAGCCGCGGGGTAAGCGTAGACTGTTAAAACCGTTAAGACCAATGTGAAGACTGACGCGAGTATTGCGAGGCTAAGCCATAGAAATAATCTGCCTACAACAGTCGAAGGATCTGGGCTCGCGGAAAGCAGGCGTAACGCATCTGCGAGTATTGGAGCCAAAACTATTAGCACCGGGAGAATCTTTATTGTTTCGACAATCAGCACTGTCCAAGCCATCTTAACCCACTTGAGCCTCATCTCTTCGAAAACGTCTCCTATTGAAACACTGCCTTTTTGCACAAGAAGGAGGTAGGAACCGTATTCAGCGGAGTTCAGAAAACCGCCAGCCAAGATTGACGCTGTTAGGAAAACGAATACGGATATTGCAACCGCTATTATGATTGCCGGCACTACTGGGGACAGTGTTGAAACTAGTCTGGAGATGTCTCCAGCTCCGATAGACTCTGCAATCGCCCTTAGAACCCCTGCTGCCGCAAGCTGAATTAGGCCAGCTATGAGTGTGACGACGATTATCGATTGCTTTAAAACGTCAACCGCGCTGCTCAGAATCACTGGGAGTATTGAGGACGGGTTAAGCCTCCAGAGCCAGTAGGACACGTTGAACAGGCTTTCTAGAGGAGCATGTGTAACCAGTAACGGGTAGGGTGGCGAAGGAAACTCTGGAGGCGGCTCCGGCTGCGGTAGGCTCACAGTTTAATGATTTTGTTGAAAAAGTATATAGTCTTTATGGTTAGGCGAGGGCAGCAAACATGTCAGGCTTAATCGCCTCGAGAAGGATATGACGTTTACCGGCATGACATCTGGGGCACGCCCTCAACATCGCTGTAGGATGAGACATGTGCCTGCTGCACAGTCCAGAGATTCCAGAGTCAACCTCCAGCAGGCTGGACTTGAGATACCCTGAAGCAAAAGCTGATGTTTTAGCCTAGTGCGCACAACTGTTTTAGTTCATGGTATGGTTGTGATTCCAAGCCTCTTGGACACATGGCGTTGCTTATCGTCGAGCGTGAGCAGCGATCCCCTCTCTTCCAGTGCTAGAGTTATGTAGAGTGCGTCGTAGATCGCTATCCCATTTTCCAAGGCTATTTCCAATGCTTTATCCGTATACTCCTCTTCCCTCCTAAGCTCCATGTTTCTTTTAACATATTCTTTGAACAACGCTAAAACACGCGGAGCGTCTTCAACGCTTATTCTCTTAATGTTTACTGCCTTCCACACGGCATTATAAAACTCTTTAACAGCGTGGTCTATAGACGTGGTTGTAGCCATGTATTTGGAGAGCTCGCCCCAGCCCTCCTCGCGAAGAAAGAAGGCTATGATGGCTGAGGAGTCAGCCACTATCACGGTCCTCCCTCACGCTCCTTGTTGAGAAGCCCTTCGGCACGCTCCACGAGGCTCTTTCCAAAGCTTCAATAAGCGTCTTGAAGTTCTCCTCAGCCTCAAGCTGCCTAATCCTGTCCTCGATAAATCTTCTAAACTCCTGGGCCCAGTTAACCCTATCTTTGTATTTCATCATCTTATCCTTTATTTCCTTTTCAACTTTAACGCTTACAACGCTCATGCATTCTTCTGTATACTAATGGTAGACCATTTTATAAACCTTATGGTCTACCTTGAATTACATGTTTTTTAACCCTAAACTACTGTATGCGTAAACCACTCGCATCCTTCAACCTTTTCAAAATGCTTAGAAGCCCGAGTTCAGCTTTACCTTTTTATCGAGCACGCCAGACTGCTTTCAACCCTTCCCTCCAGCTATCTTAACAGTCATGCCCCTCGAATAGCCGCCTACCACCAGAATGTTTGCATAACCCTCGTTTTTCAACTCGCGCGTGCTAACTCTTGCAATACTCTAACCGTTTAAGGCTCGATTCTTTTAATAACCTTAATTTTGTCGAAATCTTCATCGTAGCTTACTATGGTTGTTATCTTGTTTTCTAGGGCTATTGCAGCGTGCAGCGCGTCTCTGGGCTTGAGCTCATATTCCTCCATCAGGTCCTGTGCTTTCAGAGCTGTCGTCTTTTTCACCGGTAGGATTTTCAGGTTTGGGAAATCCAGGAATTTTCTCCCCTGGCCTATCGATAAGTCTACCCCAAGGATTTTTCGAACAACCCATGCGACCTCATCCCAAGTGACGGGTGAAGCGTAGGCCTCTATTTTCCCCAGTGCTATTTCCAGCAGGAAGCTTCTAGCGTTTGCTGCCTCGCGAACCGATGCTGGATCATAGATTACAGGATATATGAAGATGTTGGAGTCAACGTAGGACAAGCCTATCCTCAGCCTCTTCCTCCATAATCCTCTTCAAGTCTGTTTTCCGTGTTAGCTTCTTTCTCCCCGTGGAGCAGAACTCTTCGATAAACTTCTCCGGATCTAGTTCAGGCTTCATCAACAATTCTTTTTCCCTAACCTCCATAACGATTTCGTCTCCAGGCTGAATCCCTAAGGCTTCCCTGATTATCTTAGGTATGACAATCTGGCCTTTAGGCCCAATCCTCATCTTTATTCGCATTCTTACCTTCAAGTATGAAAAAGTATAACTTACTATTTAAACTTTTTCTTACACTAGTTCTTCTCAGGAGGAGGATAATTTGATCGGAGTCCTGCGGATTCAGGCGGGATACTATGGATATGGATAAGCCTGTTCCTGATGGCTATTAGCGCATGCTTTATCCCCATTATTCTACTTTATCCCCATTATTCTAACAACATATCTGGAAAACCTTTCTCCAAACACTCCTTCGATAAGCTCAACGTCATCGCTGTTCAAAACCCTGAGGCCCCTGACCAGTAGAGCGTAGACTGCGACGCCGGTTAGAACATGTATGGGTAGGAACAGGCTTCCCTGAAGAAACTGTTGAGCAGCCAGCACAACAATTGCCATCAACACTGAGGAGAGAAAAGTCTTCAAAGCAGTCATAGTGTCTATTCTAACCCTCATGATCCTCTTTAAGAAGAATAGCGAGAGCAGGAAGCTTAAAAGAATAGATACCCCCTTGACGACGGCGAGGCCAACCAGGTTGAGAACCGCTACCAGAGGCATGAATACTATGCTGAGAAGCGTTGAAGTGAGCGTCACCAGGAGGATAGTCCTGGTCTTCCCGTATACTAGGAGAAGACTGCTGAAGGCTGTGGAAAGCCCGTAGACCAGGCCGAAGACAGATAGCGTAGCCAAGGTTAGCCACCCCGGCTCATACTGCCGGCCTGCGAAAACGATTAACACCTGTCTAGAGGTGGACGCTAAGCCTAGTGCAAGCGGGAAGAGAAGCAGCATGGTGTACTTGCCTACCCGCCTAATGCCGTCTGAAATGGCTGAGTGCTCACCCCTACCGTACATCACGCCGTAGTATGGGAGCAGCGAGGAGCCTATTGCTGAAGCTATGGATACGAAGACTGAGAAAGCAGTGTAAGCCACGTTGTATACTCCGAGCTGTTGAAGCGGGAGGAAGGCGAGTATGAGGGCCTTATCATACCAGTTGTAGAGGAAGGAAACCATGGACGCGACGTAAACCGGCGTGGAGAATCTTAACATGCTCCAAAGAGTAGCGTGTCCCTCTGCAGTGCCCCTTCTGAAACCAGTCATCCTTAGGGTTGAAAAGACTAGCAGCGTGAGCAGCACCAGGCTTCCGGCAACCCATCCGTAGAACACCCCTGTTAAACCATAGCCCTGGAGGAGGAGAGTGATGATTAAAACCCATCTGGCTGCGACGGAAGCCGTGTTGAAGAAAGCCATGGTTTTCAAGCGGCCGGAGCCCAGTAGGACGCTGTTCAGAAGAGAAGCTATTGAAGCCAGCGTCATGTCTACAGCAACTATTGTAAGCAGGCTTGAGTACCCGGGGTTCCCGAAGAAGACTTGGGAAACAGCCTTTGAAGAAGACAGCACAATTAGAAAGACTGTTAGGGAGACTAGAAGCCTAAACACGAGGGTTGAGAAAACATGCTTAGCGTAATCAGCCTTCCTGCCGATGCTCTCTGAAACAAACTTCGCGACTGAAGAGTTCAACCCGAAATCCACTAGAACCTGAATGAGGGAATGAAGAAGATTAAACCCGGCTACAACACCCATCTCCTCCTGTGTTATCGCCCTCGCCATGAAAGCATAGCCCAAGATGCCGATAACGGTTGAGAAAACGTTTTGGAGAACAAGGTATATTGAGCCTACGGCGACGGATACAACGCTTAAAACCTCGTCGTCAGGCAATGTTGAACACCCTCATGCTTTCTAAGAAATCAAGCATAATCAACTTAAAAGCTTTAGGAGACGGAATGTTTTCGACATTTGCCTAAACCTCCAGCAGCCTAATGAGTTTCGGCTTGACGTGCGGTAATCCGGACGCCTTATCGTATGCCTGTTGAAGGAGACTATTTTTCCATCTAGGTTTAACGAGCCGCAGCGTAATGAGAGTTGAAGAAAGTCAGGTTGAGCATCTGCCTCAAGTATACGCTTGCAAGCGTTATGCAATGCCCAGGGGATTACCTTGGCGGGCATACGATATTCTCACGCGGAACCTGCTTCCATCACCGTGATGCTGCTGAAAAAGCTCTGGGAAGGTTTCGCCCAGAAAATCAACGTCAATAACACCGATACTCCGAAAAATCCTCCAACAAGTACTGGCTATAGGCTTATTCGCCACGGGGATAAGCTGCTTAGGACCGATGAAAGTCAAGGGCAGGAGACGAGTGCCGGCGCCGCTATGCAGAATAACACCTTCCAGGGTAAAACTTAAACAGTTTTCTTTCAGGAAAACCGATACTAGCGTGCGCTATTAACTGGCTGTTCTCATCTTCTCATAATACTCGTAGACTAGTGATAACTGTACGTCAACCTCTAGGGCCAGAGGGATCTTACTCCTCACTTTTCTCACTGCCTGCTCAAAGGTGCTGCCATTCCTAATAAGATAGGCGGCTATCACCATCCCTGTCCTACCTATGCCAGCGTGGCAGTGTACTAGAACCGGCTTGCCAGCCTTAACCTTAGCCTCCATCCATTCAACCAGTTCCTCAAGCTGGCTTAATGTTGTAGCATGGAAATCCTTGATTGGGCTATGTAGGATTTCAAAACCCTTACCCTTAAGAAAGTTGAAATAGTTCTCTGAATCACCCCAGTATCTGGCTATCTCGTGAGGCTCAGCTAGTATTGCAACAGCCTTCACACCGGATTCCAACCAATAGTCAACGTCTTCCGGACTTGTCGCAATTGGCGAGGCTGCAACCGCCCCGTCAACTATCCACATGAGGAGCATTTTGAAAAAAGCGTCTTTAATGTTCGCCTCAGAGGTCTAGGAACTGTTTTTCATATTCCCTCAAATATTCAACGGATTTCTTCACGTCTACGAACAGTTTCTCCACATAGCTTACATGATCCTTTTCTATTCTGCTGGCTTTTCTCTCCTTAGCCAGTTCGAATGCTGGAGCCATCAGCTGAACCGCATACCTTAGGCTTGTATTACCCCCTATGTCCGTCAAGTATTCAATCGCCTCGTTGCTTATCGGGATTTTCTCAGCCTCAGACCTTATTTCAAGTATCTTCCTTATCTCTTCTCTACTGTAGGGCTTCGTGTTTATTATTAGAAGCCTGTCGAGAAGGTCCAGGGGCATTCCGTGGGGTGCCCTAATGTCGGTGCCCCTCACGGTGGAAAACCCTCTGTTGGTCGCGAATATTATTATGGGGGCTAGGTCCTGCTCCAGCGCCCTGTTTAAAAATGCGAAGGTCTCTATGTCGAGCATACTGCACTCGTCTATGAAAACCACCCCAGGTAATAGTTCACACCTACCCTCTTGAACAAGCGTCTTTATATAGTCGTCAACCTCCCTCCGGGTTTCAGGCTCAATCTCCTTAGACTCTCTTCCTCCAAAAAATATGCTGAAAATGTCTCCACCTCGTCGCGTCGCAGCCATGTCGAGAGCATGCAGCGTAACAGGGTAGACGAACTCCTTCTCCTTAAGCACGTTCCCATTAGGAACATCCATGACCTGAACGGTGGAAAGGTCAACCTTCTTCTCCTCCACGCTCCTCCTACTCCTTCCAAGCTTAACGATTCTTCCCCCTTCAGGATCTATTTGGACAATGTCGCCTGTCTCTATGCCCTGTTGTATCAGCTGGATTGCGAAGCTCTGGTCCATCGTAAGCCTCTTCGACTCCTCCGTGGTGGCGATTTTTATCGTGGCTCCTGCAGGCACCTGCTGATAGGGGTTATACGGGTGCGGGGCTTTTTCTATAGAGATCTCCTTAACCTCCCCCTCGTAAATCTTCCTGACCTCATGTATCCTTGCGCCTATCGCCTTCCTAAGGGTCTGCATTAGAAACTCGGTCTTCTTAATATCTGTGGAGAATATTTCGCTTGCGGCGAGTGGAACGAAGGGGACGTCTCTGCCGAGTTCTCTAGCTATCGCTGTAGCTATCGCAGTCTTTCCTGTTCCAGGCGGACCTGCGAGCAGAACTGCCCTGCCCGCAAACTTGCCGCTTTTTATCAGCCTCACCACTAGGCCAGCCGCCTCCCTTGCCTCGATCTGGCCTACCATTCCGCCTCCGACAGGCTTAGCCTTCAACCCTTCTAAGCCTAATCCGGTTATGTGCGAATGCGCTGCAATCCTCTCCCATTCGCGTAGAGATTCGGAAACCTCTCTAACTCCGGCCAAGCCGCCTCCCGGTAGAACGGCTTTAAAAACGCCTTTTAAAATTTTTTAACCCGACATTGGGTCGTTTAAAAGCCTTTTTCCTCTATGAACTGAAGCCTGTAGAAAGAACTGTATAAACCGCCTTTCCGCATAAGATCCTCATGCATGCCTTTTTCAACAATAACACCATTATTAAGCACTATTATTTCATCGCATAGCCTTATTGTTGAAAGCCTGTGTGCTATTATGATCGCCATTCTCCCCTTTAGGAGTTTACTCAGAGCCCTCTGTATGATAAGCTCAGTATAAGGGTCTACAGAGGACGTGGCTTCATCCAGCACGAGCAGTTCAGGGTTCGCCAGTAGGGTTCTCGCAAAGCTTATCATCTGTCTTTGGCCAATAGAGATGTTCGACGAACCCTCCTGAATCATATAGTCGTATCCGTCGGGAAGCTTAACTATGAACTCGTGTGCACCAATAGCCTTAGCTGCAGCTATAACATCCTCGTCTGAAGCATCAGGTTTGCCGAACCTTATGTTCTCCTTCACGCTCATCGGGAAAAGGAACGAGTCTTGAAGAACTATGCTTAGCCTGGCTCTCCAAGAGGAAATAGGTATCCTACGTAAATCATGACCGTTCACAAGAATTCTCCCCTCATTAGGATCGTAAAACCTGGCAAGCAGGTTTATTATCGTAGACTTCCCGGCTCCAGTGGGACCAACTATGGCCAGCTTCTTCCCCTTTGTAAGTGTGAAACTGATGTTTCTCACGACAGGGAGGCTCGGATCGTAGCCGAACGTCACGTTTTCAAAACTTACTTCCTCAATCATTTCAGCTCAACAGCTATTTCAGGTGGAGGCTCGGTGACTTCAATCTTAGCATCAATAAGGTCGAAAAGCCTTTCGACAGCAGCCATTGCAGAGTTATACTGGTCTGCAACATTTATCAAGTCCACGAGCGGCATGAAATAGGAGAACTGGTATTCTATGAATGCGACAAGCGTGCCTATGGTTATTGCCCCACTCTCAATGAAAAGGGTTCCGAACCATAGAATAGCCAGGGTTCCGATTATCCTCAGCATTATGACGACAGGCTGGTAGGCTGAGGAGATTTTCAACGCGTTCTTCGTCGCCTTAACGTTCTCCACCTGCGTTTCTTCAAACCTTCTCAACGCCCTTTCCTCCTGCACGAAGGCCTGGATCACTTTTATTCCGGAAAGGTCCTCCTGCATCCTCCCGGTTAATCCTGCTAGTGTTGAAAGGGTTTTCCTGTAAACTCTTCTAGAGTATCTTCCAAGCCGCCAAATAACGATTACAGCTATGGGGATGAAGGCGAGGGCTATGACGGTCAATTCGAAATCCAGCATGAACATGATTATGAATGTGCCCAGTATTGAAGACGTATCGAGAAGTATGCTGGTGAAACCCATGCGAAGAAATATTCTAAGGTTGTTAGCATCGTTTACTGGTCTAGAGATTATCCTGCCTATCTCACCCTCTGAGAAATATCTTAAAGATATGACTTGAAGTTTTTCCATAATTTCATCTCTAATTAATGAAACAACGTTTTCACCGATTATTCTCATTTGAAATATCTGCACGTATTGGAAGAAGAAGTTGCATAGCACGACAAGGGTGAACAGCGGTATCCACCAGAGGAAGTTTGAAAGATCCCCCGTCTGTATTATCTGGTCTATCGCAACCTTATGCATGTACGGTGCAGCCAACCCTGTTATGGAAGTTAAAACTATCGCTAGGATCGCGATTGCAAGGTTCTTTCTAAACGGCCTAATATAATGGTAAAGCCTTTTAATAAGTATTCTATCCGGAATAGTTCTCTTCCCCTCTTCCTCAGTGGAGGAGAATGTGCGCCAAGGTCCTGACATTACTTTTCACCCACCTCTGCTGAAACGATTTCTAAACTCTTGCCTAGGAACTGTGTTTCGTAAATCCTCCTGTAGGCGCCACTCCTAGCCATAAGCTCCCCATGTGTTCCAAACTCAACGATTTCCCCGTCGTCTAGAATCATTATCCTGTCGGCGTTCCTTATTGTTGAAAGCCTCTGCGCGATTATAAAGGTTGTTCTACCCTTCATCACCTCATTGATTGCAGACTGTATTTCCTGCTCAGTCTTAGAATCCACGAAGGAGAGCGAATCATCCATTATAAGTATCCTAGGGTTTGTGAGAATCGCCCTCGCAATAGTTATCCTCTGTCTCTGTCCTCCTGAGAGCGTTACCCCCCTCTCGCCGACGAAAGTATCGTAACCATCAGGGAGGGACTCTATGAAGTCGCGTATCTTAGCCAGCTCCGCAGCCCTCGCGATCTCCTCCATAGAGGCATCGGGCTTTCCGAAAGCTATGTTTTCCCTAATGGTTCCGGAGAATAGGAAAACATCCTGTGGAACAATGCCTATCTGCCTTCTTAAAGAAGACAGTTTAAACCTTTTAATGTCCACGCCGTCTATGAGTATGCTTCCTGAAGTAGGGTCGTAGAACCTCGGTATAAGGTAGACAAGGGTGGATTTACCTGAGCCGGTGGCACCGAGGATCGCAATTTTCTCCCCCGGATTAACCTTGAAACTCAAATTCTTTAAAACAGGCTTGCCGTTAGCATACTGGAAAGTAACGTTCCGGAATTCAACTGTCCCCTCCTTTATAGTTATTTCTTCAGCGTCAGGCAGGTCTTCAACACCTTTCGGAGCATCCATGACTTCGAAGACCCTTTCAAGCCCAGCTGACGCGTTGATCCAGGTTCCGAGCAGCATGCTGAGGTCTCTCAAGGGGAAGCTTAGCCGCATCATGTATCTTGCGAAAAGAATTATGCTTCCAACCGTCAGTGCCGCTCCGGCGTTGAAAATCGAGTATGCGGCGTAAACGTAAACCATCGCTATTGAAAGGGTTAGTATCGCGGTTGGGAGAGGCATGTAGATCGACTGTATTCTCCCAGCGTTTATGGCTGTTTTAACGAATACTTGCTCCGCCTTCTTGAAGCCTTCGACAACATCCCTCTCTCTCCGGAATATCCTAACGGTCTTCATGCCAATAATGTTCTGCTGAATGTAGGCGCTCAATCTCCCAAGTATAAGCTGCATCACTCGGAAAAGCGGCATCGTCTCCACCCAGAGGCGGGTCGTAAAGTAGAATATTATAGGTATGGGTATTAAGGAGATAAGGGTCATGGAGGGGCTGATAGAGTACATTACTGAGAAGAACACTATTATTGAGAAAACCGCGTTGAACACGGTGCTGACCCATGTTCTTACAAAGGCTTCAACAGGCTGAAGATCCATCGTGGCTCTTGAAACAAGGTCGCCTACTGCGACGGAATCATAGAAGCTGAAGGATTTAACCTGGAGGGAAGCATAGTACTCGGACCGTATGTCCCGTACTATGTAAAGTGCCATCAAACCGTTCAAATAGCTTACGAAAAAGTTGACGACGGCGAAACCTATTCCGACAAGCAGAATTGCCGTAATATAATCAATAAGCAACTCGTGTCTACTCCCTACGACAACGTCGTCTATTATTAGAGATGTGTAGAGGGGTTCAAGAGTAAACAGGTAAGTTCTTATGAAGGATAGTGCTATAACTATAGCTATGAGTAAAAGATATTTCTTATGGTATTTAATTAGCCTTTTGAAGGCTGTTATTGACTCTGTAAAACTTCTCCTCGGCCTTAGCGATTCGACATAATCTAGCAGCGGCTTCTCAACGCTCATGTCTCGTTAGTTGAAACCTTGCGGATGAAAGGGACTTATATAAGGGTTTTCAGGAAGCCTTCTAACCCTCCTAAACTTTAAGTCAATCGGTTTGGGAGAGCGGCTCTGACAATTCCCTAGCTCTCTTGAAAGCAGCCTCCACAGCGTTCATTATTGTTGGCCTAACCCCTCCTTTCTCAAGCTCGTAAATACCCATTATGGTTGTACCTCCAGGGGTGGCAACCATGTCTCTAAGCTCCATCGGCCTACCCTTTCCCTCCAAAACCATTTTAGCGGAGCCCAGCATCATCCTTGCAGCCATTCTGAGTGCAAGCTCCTTCGGCAGGCCAATCTTCACGCCGGCGTCTGCAAAAGCATCTATAATGGTGAATACGTAGGCTGGCCCGCTTCCCGAGAACCCTGTTACCGCATCCATCAGATTCTCCTCAACCCTGGCCACCTCGCCCATCCTGCTGAAGACCCTTGAAGCCAGTTCAACATCCTCCTCCGTCGCTCTAGAGCCGGGGCATATTGCGATGAACGCTTCGCCAACTTCAATAAGGATGTTCGGCATTACTCTGATGAACCTAGCGTCTGCAGCAATCTTCTCCATATGCTTTAAAGGTACTGCTGCAGCGATCGATATTACAAGCTTTCCACCGATCAAGTCTTTAACATCGTTCAACACAGCTTCTACTTCCTTAGGCTTAACCGCCAGAATAATCGCGTCGGAGCTTCTCACAGCATCCCTGTTTTTTTCGAAAACCTCTGCCCCATACGATTTGGCGAGCAGCCGCTTCTTAGGGTCAACATCCGTCGCAACAACTCTGTATTCCCCTGTTTTAACAACGTGCCTAACTATTAAGCTGCCCATTCTCCCTGTTCCGATGACGCATACGGTCTTCAAAGCACCAGTAATAAGCCTTACAAGTATTTAATAATTATTTTGCTAAAACTTGGCGAGCAGGCGGTTGTCTCACCACTTTTCCCTATATCTCGGCTTCGGAAAACCTAAATACTCGTTCCATCCGCAGGACTCTGAATGTTTAGGCCTGCTAGAATGAAGAAAATAAGGCTGCTGCTTCCCGTAGATCAGGAGGACAGGTTCCTGAGAGAAATAGGTAAACTTGGAATACTCCAGGTGAAAACCGTTGATAAGAGGCCTCCGGGGTTCAACCCAGATGTTAAAATAGATTTGGAGAAGAATAACTTGCTGAGCCTCATTAGGAGGTGCGACACGATACTGAACAGGCTTCCTAAAGAAGGCATTATAATCCAGTTAATCGGGAAAAGCAATAGGATTGACCCCCCTGAGGAAGAAGAGGATGAAATCTATAATAATGCTCAGAGTATTTTGAACGATGCGGAAAACAAGCTTAACAAGTGGGAGAAACTCAAAATTTTAAAGCTTTCCACAAGGAAACAATTTTCTCTAAGAGTTTTCTCCCTGTTGAAGAATAATCTTATCGTGTTGAAAAGTGTTAGAAGGACGGATTACCTGGTTATATTGGAAGGCTGGGTTAAAAGGGATGATGTGGATAAGCTGATTGAAACGATTCCTGAGCCTGTTAAAAGCGAATGCTTAATCTCTCTGGAGGAATCCGTAATCTTAGGGAGGGAGGTTTTAAAAGTAAGGCTTGCCACCGTTGTTCAAAACCATTCGATTCTGGAGAAGGCTCTAAGCAGCCACGGTGTTGCAAGCTTCTCCAGTGAAGGGGGAGAGGGCCTCGAGACCGAGGAGATAGAGGAGGCTATTGACATTGACTCGATAAAACGCCAGACAACCTTGCTTAAAAAAGTTCTTTTAAAAAGGCTTGAAATCCTGAAGGCCAAGGCGAGCATTGTTAGAGTAGAATCCTCTATATGCTTGGAGGGATGGGTTAAGGAGAAGGATTTGGAGAAGCTTGTTTCCACGCTTAAGAAAAGCTACACATATGAGCTTTCGGTTGAGGATCCCGATAGATGGGAGGAGCCCCCGGTCGCTCTTGAAAACCCTCCTATTATCAGAAGCTTCGAAACAATAACACTGATGTTCGGAACACCTGGTTACAGACAGGTGGATCCAACTCCGATTTTAGCATTGACTTATGCGATATTCTTCGGGTTAATGTTTGCCGATGTTTTCGACGGCATGCTGCTTCTATTGTTCTCA
Organism: Candidatus Brockarchaeota archaeon; assembly: GCA_017601395.1. Taxonomy (GTDB): domain Archaea; phylum Thermoproteota; class EX4484-205; order EX4484-205; family JAAOZP01; genus JAAOZP01. Next base: position 9,047 of record JAFNIQ010000024.1, on the reverse strand, counting down.
CTCTTACTTCACCGGGGGCTGGGCAGTAGAAGTTGGGAGGGCAGGAGGCTGAGCGAGATCTTGATTACGATAAGCTTCTCTTCAATAGTCTTCGGGTTTATTACAGGTGAGTTTATGGGTGGCGCGGTGAAAATACCTGTCCTATGGTTTAACGGGTTTGAAGACCCTATGTATTTTCTTTGGATAGCGATACTGCTTGGAGTTATTCAGCTTACCGTGGGTCTTGTAATAGGTTTTGTAAACGAGCTTCTACTAAAGCGGTTCAGAAACGCCTTTGAAAAACTGGCTTGGCTCATGCTACTCCATGGTTCAATCATAGTTCTACTATACTACTCGCACTACTTGAACTGGGATTTCTACCTTTACTCTGGTTCAATAATCGCTGTCTCAGGCTTAATTCTAATGGCAATAATTAATCCGAGAAACCTGATGGAGGTGACGAGGCTGGTGAGCAACGTGGTCTCGTATACTAGGATAGTCGCTATAAACATATCTCACGCCGGTGTATCAAGAGCATTCTGGCTTCTCGCCTCACCCTTGATATATTCTGGGAACCCGATTGTTGGTCTCCTGGCAGGCGGCGCAATACTGCTTGTAACACATTTTTTCATAGTTTTCATAGAGAGCTTTATCGCATTCGCCCATTCTTTAAGGCTTCATTTCGTTGAGTTTTTCAGCAAGTTCTTCGAACCTGAGGGAAACATTTTTAAGCCACTATCGTTAGCGTTCTAAAAAAATAGCAGGGTAAAAAAGGAGGCTGAAAATGGACATATTCACGCTGGTCTCAGTGTTATCCGCCATAGGCTTTTCAGGAGTTGGGTCCATGCTCGGCATCGCCATGACTGCTTCAGTAAGCTCCAGAATGGTTTCGGAGAAGCCTGAAAAATTCGGCTTAGCCTTGGTTTTCACTGTTCTTGCTGAAACACCGGTTATCTACGGTCTGCTGGTCTCCCTCTTCATAATAATGAACGGGAGTAGTGTAAACGATTTCAATACCTCAATCTCCATATTGAGCGCCGGTTTATCAGTTGGTTTAACTGGTCTATTCTCAGGTTTAGGGATAGGGATTGCCGGCTCAGCTGCATTAGGTGCAGTGAGCGAGAGGGATGAGCTATTCGGAAAATCCTTGATATTCACCGTTCTGCCTGAAAGCATAGTGATATACGGCCTTCTTGTCTCAATAGTGATAGTAAGGGGGGCTGGTTTACTCGGCGGCGGAGGGATTCATCAGCTTGACAGTGTCTCCGCATACACTTCTCTAGCGTCCTCAGCGATCATATGCGTAACAGGCGGCTCCGGATATTACTTGGGTAAAACAGGTGCTAAAGCAATTTCTTCTCTTCTGAAGGATGAGGACTCGTTCGGTAAAAGCATAGTCTTCGTAGTCCTGATCGAAAGCATAGCGATATATGGTTTGCTGGTTGCAATCCTGCTCCTCAGAGGGGTGGGGATGCTCTAGTTTGGCAATCCTCATGAAGAGAGAAGAATTCGACAAGGAATTGGAGAACCTGATGAAAACCGAGAAGAAGGCTAGGAGCATCATTGAATCTGCCAGAAAAGAGGCTGAGAAAATAATACGGAAGGCTAAGGAGGAGGCTGTTGAGAGAGAAGTTGAGGCCGACAGGGAGGCTGACGAGGAGGTTAAGAAATACGAGAGAAAAGTTGAGGCCGAAATAGAGAGTTACAGGAGGTTTTACGAAGAAAAGCTTCAAAGGCTTTTAAAAGAGCTTGAAAAAATCGTCAATGATAAGAAGGGTGAAGCTGTTAAGCTTGTTTTGAAAAGGGTGTTAGAGGCATGAGTAGTTTGAACATTCCTACGGTTTCAAAACCGTCTGAAAACATTTCGAGGAGAATACTGGAGCATGCTGAGGAACTGAAGGAGAAGATGCTTCACGAAGCTAGGAAGAATGCTGAGGAAATAGTGGTCAACGCTAGAAAAATGCAAATGCTGAGGAAAAGAAAACTGATCCAACAGGGGTTGGAGGATTTAGAAAAGTTTAAGGAGCAGGAGCTTACTAAAATAAGGATGGAGTATAGGAAGAAACTCTATGAGCATTTATGGAGACTGATTGATTCCATAATGTCTGCCGCCACTCCTATTATTGAAGGAATAAGGGAGCAGGGGGAAAGTTACGAGACTTTTCTATCAGAAATAATGGCCAACGCTATCAATATGATCGATGGGAAGGAAATAATTCTTCACATCGATAAAAGGGACGAGGAGATAGTTAAAAATCTCGTGAAGCTTCATAGTGGAAGGAGATTTAGGATAATTCCGGATTTAACAACCATGGGTGGACTAATAATCATGTCTGAGGACGGTCATCAGGAAGTTGATGAAACAATTGAAACCAGGCTTAAACTAAGAGATAAGACTGTAAGAGAGGAGTTGTACAATCTTCTTTTCGGTGGTCTGATTGCTAGAGATTGGTGACTATGCTTATATAGAAGCTAGATTGACTTCCCTGGACACCCAGTTCTGTTCAGCTAAGAGCAGGGAGGAGGCTTGTTCAATATTTTACTTAGGGTTATCAAATCTTGCTGGTTTTCTTCCGGAAGATGTGAGGCCTTTTGTAGAATGGTGGATTTTAAGGAATGATTTCGAAAACGTAAAGGACGTGGCTGCCCAAATACTTGGAGGCATCCGATACAGGTTTTCAAGGCCGTTCTTGAAGATCAAGGGGGAGATGCTGTCCGATCTGGCTAACACCAACAGTATGGAAGGTTTGCTAGATTTTCTCTCAAAGATTTTTGACGGGATTAGAAAAGAGGATTTTGAAAACCTCAATAGTTACAGTTGTTTCGCCTTTAACCTTGACAAGTTCTATTTCCAACGGTTTAGTTTTATTCTTCCGAAGAGACCTGATGGCGAGCTTGCTAGAATGCTTGTGGCAGCTAAGGTGGATCTGTTGAACCTAAAGCTTTTGAAAAGGGTTAAGAATTTGAAAAGATTCTTTTTACCCTGCGGCTTCCTATCGATCGAGGACGTTATGAATGAGAAGAAGCTAGCTGAAAGAATGTTTGAACTATACGGGGTGAGAAATAGGAATAGCCTGCAAAACTACTATCGCAATATTTGCAGGAACTATGACTCTGAATTCGCGGAGATCATGGGTTTTATAATATCACATGAGTGTCTAATCGAAAAAGGATGTGTAGAGTAGAATGAAGATAGAGGTTTTGGGGAATGAGAAAACGGTGGTTGCTTTCTTACTGGCGGGAATCGGAGGTAGAGTGGTGACTAGCCGGGAGGATGTTTTAAGAATAGTTAGAGAAAGCAGGGATGTTAGTGTTTTCCTAGTGGTGGACGAATACTATCCGTACGACTACGATAAGGATCTGCCGATCCTAGTTAGGATTCCCGGGAGGAGGTGACATGCAACGAGGGAAGGGAGGATTGAAAGAGTTTCGGGATTTGTGGTTGTCGCGGAGGACATTCCAAACCCCATGATGGGGGAGGTTGTTCTAGTGGGTGAAAAAAATCTAATAGGAGAGGTGAACAGGATTAGTGGAAACCGGGTTTTCATACAGGTTTACGAAGATACTGGCGGCCTCAAGTACGGTGACAGGGTTGTAGCTCTGGGCCGCCTACTCTCCGCCGAACTTGGTCCGGGCTTGCTGGGTCAAGTATACGACGGGTTGCAAAGGCCTCTTGAGGAAATCGCTAAACAAGCAGACTCGTTCGTTAAGGCCGGCATTCGGACGAGGAGGCTTGACCATGAGAAAAAATGGCGTTTCATACCTGTAGATAACCCTCCGAGAAAAGTGGTTGGGGGTGAAATAATCGGGAAGGTTGAGGAAACCATGGTGGTAACGCACATGATTCTAATTCCTCCGAATATTAGTGGAGAGCTTGTCTACTTAGCTGATGAAGGTGATTACACCATCGTCGACCAGGTGGCTAAGATTAAGGACCCTCAGGGTAGAATGCTTGGCGTTACGATGGTTCATGAATGGCCTGTTAAAACCCCTAGGCCGTTTAGGGAAAAACTTGATCCCGAAGAGCCGCTTATAACCGGAGTAAGGATCATAGACTTCATGTTCCCTGTGGCTAAAGGAGGTACTGCAGCAATACCGGGGCCGTTTGGCTCAGGGAAGACGATGACGCTGCAGCAGATTTCGAAACAGGTTGATGCCGACGTTGTGATTTACACCGGTTGTGGAGAGAGGGGTAATGAAATGGCGGATCTTTTGGAGAAGTTTAGAAGCCTAACCGATTTGAAAAGTGGCAGGCCGTTAATGGAAAGGTCGATAATAATAGCTAACACCAGCAACATGCCGGTGGCTGCTAGGGAGTCCAGCATATTCTTAGGAGTAACTTTAGCAGAATACTTCAGAGATATGGGTTATAACGTTGTTTTAATCGCTGACTCCATATCCAGGTGGGCTGAGGCCCTCAGGGAGTTAAGCTCGAGAATGGAGGAGCTCCCGGGGGAGGAAGGCTTCCCAGCTTATCTTGCCTCGCGTCTCCAAGGCTTCTACAGCAGAGCTGGGAAGGTAACCACTTTAAACGGGAAAACGGGGTCTTTAACCATAATGAGTGCGGTTTCTCCCCCAGGGGGAGATTTCGGCGAACCTGTTACTCAAAAGACTCTTCAAGCCGTGAAGGTGTTCTGGGCTTTAGATTCAGAACTGGCTTACAGGCGTCACTTCCCAGCTATAAACTGGCTGCAAAGCTATTCTCTCTACATTGAGAACATCGCGTTCTGGTGGGAGCTGAACGTAAGCGAAGGATGGAGAAGCATCAGGGAGAACATGTTGGGCATCTTAAGGGAGGAGGATGAATTGATGCAGATAGTTAGGCTTATGGGGATGGGGGCTTTAAGCGATCGGGAAAGAGCTATTCTAGAAACCTCGAGGCTTATTAGAGAGGCTTTTCTGAAACAAAGTGCCCTTGACTTTAAAGATGCCTATTCTGACGTTAGGAAGACCTTTGCGATCGCCGAGATAATCGACTACTATAGGCAGTATCTGCTTGAAGCTGTTTCGAACGGCATTCCTCTTGAGAAAGCCCTTGGACTGAATATCGGTGAAGAAATACTGAGGTTGAAACACCTTTCTTCAGACGAATTAGCGGGTGAAACTACTAGACTTAAAGAAAGGATTATCAGCGAGCTCTCCGAGTTGCAGAGGCCGGTGGAGGCTCAGCATGGCTAAGTCAGTAAGGTACAGGAGCATAGTATCTGTCAACGGGCCGTTAATAATTGTTGACAACGTTCAAGGTGTAAAGTTAAACGAGATTGCGGAAATAGATGTCGATGGCGAAACTAGAATCGGCCAAGTAATAGGCATCGAGGGAAGAGCCGCTGTAATACAGGTTCTGCAAGGCACAACAGGAGTGTCAATAGGCAGATCCTACGTCAGGTTTACGGGGGACACTCTTAAGGTTCCTGTGAGTGAAGAAGTCTTTGGGAGAATTCTGAACGGCTTGGGAAATGCGATTGATGGTGGGCCAAACGTGATTGGGGAGAAATTCGATGTGAACGGTTATCCAATAAATCCTGTGACGCGTTTACCCCCGAGAGATTTTATTCAAACTGGTATCTCGGCAATAGACGGTTTAATGTCTCTGATAAGAGGCCAAAAACTACCGGTTTTCAGCGGCTACGGTTTGCCGCATAATATGATGGTTTCCCAAGTAATCCGGCAGGCTAAGCTTCTGCGTAGGCAGGAGCCTTTCGCAATCGTTTTCGCAACGCTCGGTGTTTCCAGCGAGGAAGCGAGTTTCTTCCGGATGGAGTTGGAGAGGGCACGTGCACTGGATAGGACTGTTTTCATATTGAACCTTCAAAGCGATTCAACAGTTGAAAGAATCATTGCTCCTAGGGTTGCGTTAACCATAGCTGAGTATCTCGCGTTTGAAAAAGATTATCATGTCCTTGTTGTGATGAGTGATATGAGTAATTACTGTGAAGCCCTCAGGGAATTAAGCTTGGCCAGGGGCGAAATACCTGGGAGAAGAGGATACCCTGGCTACATGTATACGGACTTAGCAACTATTTATGAGAGGGCGGGGCTGGTTTCCGGGAGAAACGGTTCCTTAACTCAGATGCCGGTGTTAAGCATGCCGGATGACGATATTACTCACCCTATTCCCGATTTAACCGGATACATAACTGAGGGGCAGATAGTGCTGAACCGGAACCTTCATCTAGCCGGGGTTTATCCACCGGTGAATGTTTTAGCCTCATTATCTAGGCTTATGAAGGACGGTGTTGGAGAAAGATATACTAGGAAGGATCATTTCGAAATCTACACTAGGCTTTTATCGGCATATGCTGAGGGTTCGAGAAACAAGGAGCTTTCGGCAATACTTGGGGAGGAGACGCTTACCTCCGAGGAGAGGAAGTATGTAAGGTTTACTGAGGTGTTTGAAAAAAGATTCATCAAGCAGGGAGCCTATGAGGAGAGAAGCATAGACGAGACTCTGAATCTAGGTTTAGAGGTGCTTTCTGTTTTAAAATGAGCCTAGTGTTTAAGCCAACGAGGCATGAATTATTTAAACTGGACAGGCTGCTTAACATAGCTCTTAGAAGCTCCAGTATTATGAGGCAGAGATACCAGTTGCTTAATCAGGAGCTCCTTAAAAACAAGGATGAGCTCAAAAGAATCGGAATTAAAATTAATATGGAGCTGCCTAAAATCTATCGGCTTCTGGACGAGGTTGAAGAAAAGCTTGGTGAAAATATTGTTAGAAGAGCCGCTGCAACTATGGTTAGGTTAAACGAGGTAGAGTTTGCATGGAGGAACGTGAAGGGGGTTCTCGTACCCAAGATATCCTACTCCAAAAGCCTTCCGGAAGTGGAAGATAGGGGATATTACCCTTTAGAGACTAGCAAGAATCTCGACCGGGTGTCAGAATCAATGCACAGGTTTCTTGAGACTTTAATAAATTATGTTAATCTCGTGGCCAGACAGAAAACCCTGACTAGGGAACTTAAGAAGATAGAGAGAAGGTCTAAAGCATTAGACCACGCTCTAATCCCAAATCTCATTCTTCAGAGGAAGAGAATAATGTCGAAGCTGGAGGAGATTGAAAGAGAAGAGCTGTCGAGAAAAAAGAGGGTGAAACAGCTTCTCGAGTCTGAAAGCATTTTTCCTCGAGCAGTTAGGATTATGTGACGATGGGTATTCTCGTTCCGCATCTCGGACACTTATCTTCCTTAAGCCTGCTGCGGCTCATCATCAACCCGAATCTTTCGATCAAAAGCTCCCCACAACTCGGACAATAAGTGTTCTCACCTTGGCCGGGTACATTTCCTAAATAAACAAACTTCATCCCTTCCTGTCTGGCTGATTCGTATGCTTTCCTAAGGCTTTCTAAAGGTGTATCCGGAATGTCTGAAAACCTGTATGTTGGAAAGAACCTGAGTATGTGAAGAGGAGTCTCGTCGCCCAGATTATCCCTAATCCACTTGACGAGGCCTCTGAAACCACTCATATCATCGTCGAAACCCGGGATCACGAGGTTCGTAATTTCGATGAAGACCCCTTGCTTCTTCATCTCCATAAGGCAGTCGTATATGGGCTTAACATCAGGGACGCCTATTATCTTCCTGTAACACTCCGGGTCGCCCGAGCACTTGAAGTCTACAGTGGCGGCATCAAGGTATGGTGCGATCATCCTAACCGCTTCCGGCGTCATGTAACCGTTAGTGACGAAGGTATTTTTGATGCCCCTTTCATGGGCTAGCTTTGCAGTATCATAGGCGAACTCGAAGAATATCGTGGGCTCAGTATACGTGTAGCTTATTATCCTGCAGCCCTCTGATAAAGCCTGGTTGACAACATCTTCAGGAGAATACTTGTCGCCGACAACATGTTCCAGCCTCCTGTCGCGGTAAACCTGACTTATATCGTAATTGCAGCAAAACCTGCATGAAAAATTGCATCCTGCACTCGCTATTGAAAAAGTGAAATTCCCCGGTAGGAAATGGAAAAGAGGTTTCTTCTCAATGGGGTCGACATGTAGAGCGATGAGTTTACCATAGTTTAGACTGTAAAGTTTTCCGTCAATAGCTTTCCTCACAAGGCATGCTCCCAATGCCCTGTCGGATATCAAACAGCGTCTCCCACAAAGGTCGCATCTAATTTTATCATCCTCTTTATGCCAGAGAACAGCCTCCTTCACGATAGAGTGTGAGCAGCGTCTAAGTTTAAACTTTTCCCCTCCCCTAGGCACGGCTTAAGTAGCTCCAAATATTTTTCTCAACGCTTTAAGAGGAACCAAGGAGTTTTTAAATGGTCTAGCGCTCTCCATAGTATACTCTAAATGATGGTTTGAGAGAGTTTTCAGGTAATTTTGAAATCCGCGAACTCCCTGCTTATTACCTGGCGTCCTTCTTTTCAGTCCTATCGTGCAAATGGCGTCCTCTTACTTTATCTAGGTTTTAAGGAAAATTCTTCAACATACGATGAGTAGTGCCATCAGCCTTAAGTCTAGTGTGAGGAAAATCTCATCGCCTTTTTAGCATGCTTGAAAGAACATTGATAACCGTGTACTTCTCGGGGAAAACTTCACAGCGTTTATCTATATCGAGCACGTTAAGAAAAGCCATGTTTGTAACAAGGTCCACTGCTTCTCTAATGTTTTTCTCATAAACCGCGTGGAAACCGATTCTAGACGTAATACTGTTGATTTACAGGTTATGAGACCCTATTAGGACGGTGTTTAATCTCTTCAACGTATTTTATTGCATCAAGCGCTGCTTGGCATCCTTCGCCTGCTGCAGTAATAGCCTGACGGTAACGGTAATCCTTAGCCTCACCGGCGACGAAAACACCGTCAACACTGGTCTTCGTATAGTCTCTAACGACTATGTATCCTTTCTCATCCATTTCAACCTGTCCTCTGAAAAGCTCAGTATTAGGCTTATAGCCTATCGACACGAAAACCCCGTCGCACCTGATTTCAGACACCTCTCCAGTGTCAACCCTTTTAACCCTTACTCCTTCCACGCGTTCCCCTCCCAGAATCTCCTCCACCACGCTGTTCCATATGAACTCTATCTTTGGGTTGCTGAATGCCCTTTCCTGCAGTATCTTTG